>NC_002689.2:1200000-1500000 GCF_000011185.1 Thermoplasma volcanium GSS1
CACGAGAGCACATGAGAACACTATTGATTTATTCTAAAGATGGGAGAATACCTCACGAAATTGGATTGTCAAATGATGGTATGCAGAGCTATTCTATATCAGACAGAATCTTTAACACTATGTACATGTCAATAGATAGCAGTTTACTCTGGCTTCTAAGTAATAAATCACTGGAAAACTGGGAGTCAAAAGGTTTCGAGCACGACAATGTTACGAGAGTATTCAAATTTGCCTCCTCATGCGACTCCGACGGCGATGGGCTTTTAGAAAACAACTTCTCTGATGGCCTAATAGGATGGCCTGAAACCTGGGCAAATATTAGGAATGGGAAAGCAGTAGATATAAACGCACTATGGGTAAAGACGGTCGAGTTATACTCGAACGAATTAAATATTGCTAATGCGGAGGAACTAAAGAAGAAATACCTTGAATCTTTCTTTTCTAATGTTAGCTTTACGGATTTTATAGATAACTCAGGATATGCGAAGTCTGTGAAAAGTGCGATGCAATTCGTCCCTGGGATATTCTTCACAAACAACAACATAGTAGAAACAATAAAACAACTTGCTGAGGGCAACTTGACTCCGTGGGGGGTTAGATCCGTATCAGTCGATGATCCCATGTTCGATGGAGGTTACCATACTGGAACTGTATGGCCGCTCATGACAGGATGGTTCGTTTTGTCCGCTTACAAAAACGGCCTAAAAGACATTGCCTTCAAACAGCTTATGACTTTTTCGGAACTTGCCTTCTCCTCACCTGATCTGGGCAGGATCAATGAGACCTACGATTCAATGATCGCGAACCCTACGGGCCAGTTTGCCCAAGGATGGTCATCTTCAATGCTTGTGCTGAGCGTAATGCAAGGACTACTGGGTATTGACAGCATAGAGTTCGATCCGTCAAGCTTCAAGGCCAATGGGCACCACAACTTACCTGAGAAATGGAAAAAAGTCAAGATCAGCAAGTTGCCATGGAGGGGTAAACTCTACAACATATGCATAGACTCCGTTGAAGGAGTTTCGGTAACCGAGGTGTAAGCATATTGATAGCAAACGCTTGTAGTGGGAAATTCCCGGATTTATCTTTTGAAGGACATCGGCCTTTTACCATTTCAAGCCTCTTCTCTTACTTTATAGGCTTTACTGATTTAATACCGGATAAGATCGGATATCACGATCCCGGAGAGATGGGTGGGTTATGGTATCACCCAATTAGATTAATAAGAAATATTTTCATTGATGTTGATGGAAAGATTGTGAAGGCTGAAAGCTGTCGCCTCTTACCGTATAGTGCTCTGTTCCAATTTCCAAGCTTTTCACTTTGCCTAAGCATTGAAGAAGATGGCACATTCCATGCCTTTATCGAAGGAAACCCACCAAAAAAGGCAAGGCTTGTATTGGAACTAATGCCTAGGCCAGTGTGGAACTCCATAGATACTTTCTATTATCAGTATAATGACGATTCAATAGATGTAATGAGCAACGCTTTTCCATGGATACATATCAATTTACATTTTAAAAACGGTTATAACCTGCTTAGATCAGATCTAATTGCAACCAGTGGATCAGATCTAGTACTCACCATAAGCAGTAAATTTTGCAATGAAAACTCTCTCACAAAGAGCCTAATTCCAAAATTGGCATTAGAGGGAAGTACAGAATTGAACTCTGAAGACGAACTAACTCTAGAAAGATTCAATAGTGCGAAAGCAAACATTATACAGCTCACGAAGTATGTAGAAGGCGTCGGATATGGCCTCACAGCGGGGCATCCAGACTTCCCATGGTTTTTTGGTATTGACACACTATTATCTGTTAAGGGACTACTGTTTGCAGGCTTAGATGAAATTGCCTACGGCTCGCTTAACTTAATGTCCAGATTTAGTTTCTCCGGCAGAGTACCACATGAAATAATAACAAGCGGCAAGATATATAATCAGGGAGACTTAGAAGAAACTGCACTTTTTCCCTTTGCCGTCTATAGGTATTTGGTGTATACATCTAAGATAGGGGAAAGTACACACTTGTTAAGCACTGCCAAGCAGTCTTTTCAATACATTTTCGACCATGGACTGGCAGGAAGAGGAATAATGGAAGATGCTGAAGCTGGTACCGGCATTGATTTGGATACTGTGGTATTTCTATACATGAGCTTGAAGGAACTGGAACAGCTATATTCATTTTATAAAGATAATGAAATAATTTTAGATACGCTTGATTGGAGTAAGCACAATCTAAGCATGAGACAGTTGAAACGATTAATAGACGCATTTTGGATAGACGAACGGAATACCTACGCAAATAGGATCGTCAACGGATTTCCTAAGGACAATAAATTCTGGACTTCGATCTTGCCATTTTATGCAGGAATAGGGGACAGAGAACACTTCGAGAACTTCATTTCAAGTACCGGTGGATTGCATAATATATCCAGAAATGGTGAAATAACCGTAGATGCAATGAATAATTCGATGCCGATAAATACTGGAATGTTCGTTATATCCGCACTAAATTATGGGAAGACTGAAATTGCGAGGCAGTTTTTTTACTCTCTTGAAAAATCCTATAGCAAATTTTCGCCAAATTCGTTTCCTGAGATCAGCAACAATCCAAATGGATGCTATCTACAAGCTTGGTCAGCAGCTATATATATCGAAGATTTAATCGGCGGATTCCTAGGGATAGCCCCCGAGGGAGATGTATTAAAGTTGAAGCCAGCTATAGATCCTATGGTTCTTAAAATACACAGTGTTTCATTAAAATTCAGGGGAAAGAAAATAAAACTTACGATAGATGAGTAAGCCTGAATGATTTCATTATAACATCCTCAATCTGGGAATCATAACCGCCCACAGTATATCGCCCACTCGACGTTTCAAATTCAAAATTTATTATTTCTGTATCCACATTTATTCCTTTTATTTCGCCAGCCTCAACAAATTTGCTTCCGTTTTTTCTCAATACACCCTCAAGTGTACCACTTATTCTGGAATATTTTGTTGCCATCCTCTGAAGATCGCTTATAAGAATTCTCTGCGATTTATACAGACATGGAACATTCACATTTATCGATGTGATCTCTTTTGCCTTATACCATCCAACAAAAAAGTTATGGGTTATGAACCACGACATATCTCTATCCATTATTATATACCCATACTTTGGGGTCTCAGGGTCTATAGCTACGCTCCTCGGCATAAACACAGAATTAACCTCATCTGAGATCAATACATAGAATTGCCCAGGATCCAGGTATCTAATCTCTACCGGAAGATCCTTGAAGTATGCGATCGTTTCGTCGGGTATATTTGATTTCCCAAAGAGGAGCAGTTCAACCCTAACACCATTCCTAGCCTTACGTTTGATAGGTTCCTTTATGTATTCGAGAAGTTCTATAGTTGTCTCAGCTTCTAAGGTTAGACTTGCTTCCTTGACTAGCTCTATGGAGTTGTTCACAACGCTTCTCAGGTTTTTGGCGTTGATCAGTGCTGTTTTTTCTCTCCTAGAATCTGCGGTCTTGTTTGCCCAATTAAGAAAGTAGTCTCTATTTTTCTTAAGTATTTGCTCTCTTGCCTCTATTACTACATCTGCGCTTATAGCCTTGTATTTTTTTGGCCGGCCTTGCAAAACGTTGATAAACCCCTTTCGCTCAAGCGAAGACGTTATATCATAAAGTTGTGGCTGTCTGAGAGGCATATTCCGGAGGATGTCTTGGGCAGTCATGCTCCCACGTTGTAGCAATACCATATACAACTTTGCCTCATTTTCGCTGAGCCCAAGATCCTGAAGTATACCAACTATAGTAGTATTCTCAGTATTGTCTCCCCAATCTCTTTCCTGCATTCAAATCTGATATCCTAATCTGCCTTATATTTTTAATCGAATACTACAAAAATCCTAAGAATAAATGTAAATAAAAATTATGAAATATCTTTAGTGAGTGATTCTTTATTTGTTTTATCGCCAGCTACTACTATTGACGTGATAGGTATAATTCAAGAATACGCAAAGTTAGTTTTTAGATGTTTCTTGCTTTATTCTATAAAAGTATATTGTAATTTAATTAGGTTTATATTATGGCTAAGATTACCATAGGGTTATCTAAAAAATATAAGTACTATCACGAAATGTTATGGCATGGACATAGAAGGAGAAAAGTCCGTTCTTCCGACAGAAGAGGTGTATCACCCTGATATGAATTTGTACAAGAGGGCTTACGATGATTCGTTCAAAAATATGGAGGCTTTTTGGTCGTTTAATGCTGAAATACTAACTTGGTACAAAAAATGGGATAGGGTGCTAGATGATACAAAAAAGCCATTCTATAGGTGGTTTGTAGGCGGTAAATTAAACATGTCTTACAACTGCGTTGACAGACACATAGAGCAACACAGAAGGAATAAGGCGGCATATATATGGGTTGGTGAGAAAGGAGATGAAAAGATAGTCACTTACGATGGATTGTTTCGCAGGATAAACAACTTAGCTAAAGCTTTAATAAACTTAGGCATAAAAAAGGGTGACAGGATTGTCCTGTACATGCCAATGATAATCGAGGCACCAGTTGCTATGCTTGCCGCGGCTAGGATTGGTGCCGTTTTTTCTTTCGTATTCGCCGGTTTTGGAGCTGGTGCTCTGGCAGAGAGGATAAATGATTCAAAAGCTGTGCTACTCATAACCGCAGATGGAAGTTTCAGAAATGGAAAGGTGGTTGAACTAAAGAAAATAGCCGATGAAGCTCTGGAAATGACATCTACGATTAGAAATGTCATAGTTGTAAAGCACGCAGGCAACAATGTTGATATGAACGAAGACAGAGACATATGGTATCACGAGGTAGTAGGGGATTCTTACACATACGTAGAGCCGGTCCAAATGGATGCCAACGATCCGTTGTTTATACTCTACACGTCAGGCACAACAGGGAAGCCAAAAGGAGCTGTGCATAGCACGGGAGGGTATGGTGTTTGGGTTGCGAATACTTTGAAGTGGGCCTTTAATCCAGATGAAGACGATAGATGGTGGTGTGCTGCGGACATCGGTTGGATTACAGGCCACAGTTATATCGTATTTGCACCCTTGATATTAGGTCTTACCAGCATAATGTATGAAGGATCAATAACTTATCCGGAACCCGATAGAGTATGGGAAATTATAGAAAAATACAGAATAAACATACTCTACACATCCCCTACAGCTATAAGGATGCTCATGAAGTTTGGCGATAAATACCCGAAGAGGCATGACTTATCAACGCTAAAGGTTCTCGGTACCGTTGGCGAACCTATAAACCCTTCAGCATGGAGATGGTATTACGAAACGATAGGGAACTCTAAGTGCCCCATAATAGATACGTACTGGCAAACAGAGACTGGAGGCTTTATGATTGCTCCACAAAGGGCGCTAGGGCTTCCTCCTTTAAAACCTGGATCAGCAACATTCCCGCTTCCAGGCGTAGATCCAGCGATACTCAACGATAGGGGTGAAGAAGTTAAGGATAATGAGAAAGGGTACATAGTGTTTAGAAGGCCTTGGCCAGGAATGCTGATGACAGTAAACAATGACGATGAGAGATACGTGAAGACGTATTTTTCCAAGTTCTATGGCTATTACTTTTGCGGAGATTACGCCATAAAGGATTCCGACGGTTATTACTGGCTCCTAGGAAGGGCTGATGAAGTCCTAAACGTAGCAGGACATCGCCTCGGTACAATAGAAGTTGAAGACGCATTAGTTTCAACAGGGCTTGCCGTTGAAGCAGCAGCTTTTGGTAAACCTGATCCTATAAAGGGGGAAGTTATAGTGGCCTTCATTGTACCCAAACAAATTCAGGCTGACCGAAGGGAATTAATTTCTGAAATTAGAAAGCGAATTAGATCTGATTTAGGGCCAATTTACGTACCAGACGAGATACATATTGTAAAACTGCTTCCAAAAACTAGAAGCGGCAAGATAATGAGGAGAGTTGTAAAGGCTGTTGCACTGGATCAGATACCAGGAGATCTAACCACTCTTGAGGACTCAAGCTCTGTCGATGAGATTAGATCAGCAATAGAGGCCTTTAGGAAGGAGGCAAAGGGAGGGGAGTGAAGTTGGAAAGCAATGCCTTTGAAAAAGCTTTTTCCTCTGACCCAGCTCCGTTGGGCCTTGCAGGATTCGCTTTCACAACATTTCTATTAAGCTTTATCAATGCAGGCCTTATTCCTGCGTCCGGTGTAAATGTTGTTGTTCCGCTCGCAATAGCATACGGTGGCCTTGCACAATTAATAACGGGATCTTGGGAAATGCGCAGGGGCAACAACTTTGGTTTTACCGCTTTTACTAGTTACGGATCCTTTTGGATTTTTTATGCATTAATGGTGATACTTGCAGATCTCCACATAATAAATGCCCTTCCAGCAGTAGCGGTTGGATGGGCGCTCATACTCTGGGGCATATTCACACTTTATATGTGGGGAGGGGCCATGATGGCATCGATGTCTCTAAACCTAACATTCCTCTTCCTTTGGTTAACCTTCGTGGTCCTTGGATTAGGCGCGATATATTCGTCCGTAGCTTTAACCCATGCTGGTGGTTACCTAGGCATACTTTCAGCCTTTTTTGCAGCTTATACAAGTTTTGCTATAATAATAAACTCAATGAAACCAGGCACTATTCCCGTTGGGCCTGGTATGTTTCATAAAAAGGCTGGAAAATAAAAAACCTTTATTAATTGAAATATTTTCTTAACTCTTCTATTTCTTCCTGATCTAGCTTTTGTTCCACAGACGCTATGTTTTCCTTAACATGTTCAGGATTTGATGCCCTAGGTATTGGAAAGACTAATTTGTTCCCATATATAAGGTAGCTAAGGGCAATTTGTGCGGGTGTTATGCTGGGATGTTTAGCTTTTATTCGCGCAAGAATCTCACTTGGATAGTCTGATTCCCTAACAAGGCTACCGTGCTCAAGTGGATACCAAGCTAGCACGGCCATTCCGTTGTTTTCGCAAAACTTGACGATATCCTCTTCAGCATCCCTTTTCTTTAGGCTATAGTGGATCTGGTTTGATACGATCTCGTACTTCTTCACGTATTCCATAGATTTCTCAAGTTTCCCCCTAGAAAAATTGCTGACACCTATGAACTTTACTAGGCCATCATCAACCAACTTCTCCATAGCCTTGAAAGTTTCCTGAAGGTTTGCAGTAGGGGAAGGGAAATGAATTTGATACAGATCTACATATTTTGTATTTAGTCTTGAGAGGCTTGCTTTGCAAGCCTTTATTACCTTGTCGTACCTAAGGTGATTTATCCAGACTTTTGTCGCGATGAATAGTTCCTCCCTATTATGGCCCTCAATAGCCTTTGCAACAAGATCCTCACTCCCATAAATCTCAGCTGTATCTATTAACGTGACCCCAGCGTCAATTGCAGTACGTATAGCCTGTATCTTTTTCTCAGCATCTCTCTTAACGTTGAACCTTGATAAGGCCATCCAGCCTGGATCGTAGTATGTTCCTATTCCAACAGATGAGACCTTTACACCAGTATTCCCGAATTCCTTGTACTCCATCTCAGTGATAAGGCAGTCCATGTTGATTAACCTTTCAGGACCCTAGCTTCTCTCAATGAAACTCCTGCATATATGCCTACGAATATAAATAGAAGAGTAAAGGCCAGAGATATACCTACTGTTGATATTGAAGTTGTACCATAACCGAATAGGTAATCCCACCCTACATTTGTAGTAACATTGTGAAGTGACGAATATGGAAGGCCAAATACAGTATCAACGATCATAAGTAGGCCCAGGAGGATATTACCGACAGTAAGTAAGTAAAGGCTTGATCGTTTTAACGCTTGAGAAGAGGAGAAGGTAAGGCCGAAGAAAATTGTGGATAGCAGGAGATAAACTATCAGGCCTAGCCAGTGGGAATACGCATACTTCAATAGAACATGATCGTAGGTTATTAGGTACATTGAGAGTATTAAGGTGACAGTGTAAGTAACGTATCTAATAGGTTTTGAATAGGCCGGCAAGAAAAGGCTGAAAATTATTAGGAATACTACAAAGAGAGCTATTGCTATTCCACCAACTATAAACGGAATATAATTCACATGCACAACTGGTGCTGGCGGTGGAGCTGTCGTTACAGTAGTGTTCATTACCGTTACGCTTAACGTTGCCGGAGACGAGGATGGATCGTCTCCAGTCGCAGAAATTTCGATAGTATAGGTGCCAGGCGAAACCGTCTTTGCGACGGTTACAGTGGCAGTGCCACTGAAAGGCGGATCGCCTGTTGGATTACTGAATGTTACTGATATACCGGAAGGGGCTGATGCTGAAATGCTCGTACCCCATGTGTTCCCACTAGCTAGCTTCACATTGTACGTGACGGTAGAAGACCCCCCTCTTGGAATTGAAATAGATGTAGTTGAAAGCGTAATCTCACTCGTGCCACTAGCTGCAGATGAAACCATTGGAAGCATAAACAAGGCGATCACCAAAACGATGAGTAGGATCGAATATTTCATACTATAAAAAATGAATACCAAGTTATAATCATTTCTATCTTTACTAATTACTGAATCATAATATATACTTCTTAATACGGAGTTGAAATTCATCCAATACTTCCTTAGTGTGCTAATTTTAAATTAATTTGTATGTTATCGATTAAAACAACATCTATACTAAAGGTTGAAGTGGCGCAGTATGTTGCCATCTTTGCTAAAATAGTAAACTACAACTCTTTCTTCGTTCTCTAACTTAAACCTAACTATCATAGAGTATTCTTTCAGAGTTTCGTCGAATTTAAGCCTTTCCGGCCGGATATCATCTATTTTGCCATAACGTTCCTCCAGGTCTCTTTTTATCTTGTCAACTGCTTGATCTGTTTCCATATTTCCCTATGGCTTATGAATAAAAATCTTTTTCGTCATATGTTGAATAAATACAACGTATATTATTACGAAATTTGACATAAATATTGTGTGTCACGCAAAACAATTTATAAAAAAAAGAGATAACAAGGCAAATGCTCACGATCATCGAGATTGTTATCAGGTTTCTATCTATACTCATTGGCGCATTCATAGCCGGATTAATAGGCTCCCTTACCGGACTGGGAGGCGGAACCGTACTGGTACCAGTACTGACGCTCTTCTATGGAGTCCCAATAATATACGCTACAGGCGCGAGTCTTATTTCGACTATAGCGACTTCAGCCGGATCAGCGAGCGCCTATGCGAAGGAAAAGATAGCCAATATCAGGTTAGGCGTTGGCTTAGAGGTAGCAACTACTACTGGTGCAATAGTTGGTTCGCTTACTGCAGTCTATATTTACGATCATCATCTCTCTTGGTTGGTATACGTAATATTTGGTATGGTACTACTGGGTTCATTAATACCAACAATACAAAGAGGAAAATATGAGATACCTAAGATCTTGAAGCCTGACTGGACAACAAGAATATTTCAGCTTTCTGGATCGTACTATGATGCAAAGCTTCACAAGAATGTTGAATACTCCGGAGTAAGGTGGTGGCTTGGCGAAATAATAATGTTCTTTGCCGGGCTTATATCAGGGCTCCTTGGCATAGGAAGCGGGGCCCTCAAAGTGCTAGGAATGGACTGGGCTATAAACTTGCCTATGAAAGTAACTACCACGTCGAGCAACTTCATGATAGGAATAACAGCGGCAACAGGAAGTTCTATATACTGGTATGCCGGATACATACAACCTTTTATAGCAGCTGCCACTGCCATAGGTGTTCTGATCGGTGCTTTTCTTGGTGCGAAAATACTTGTGAGGATAACTAACAGAAGTATTAGGTGGATCTTCTTTGCCATTCTTATGTTTCTAGGAATACAGATGGTTCTCAAGGGCCTTTACATAATAAACGTAATAACAATATCTCCGTACATACAGTTCGCGATATCAACAATAATATCAATTATCTCGATAATAATCCTTTTCCAAGTTATGAAAAAAATAGAGGCAAGGGGTGATGTTTCTTGAAATTTGATAGAGATCTAACAATAAGTTACGCCTTGAGAATTGGCGTTTCCATAAGCATGTTCTTCATTATCGTCGGGGTTATACTTTTATTCGTCAAAAACGGAGGTTCAGGATATACTCTTGCACAAATAGCTAGTTACCATTCGCAGATGAATTCTAAGTTCATATACTTAGGGCTCATACCCAAGGGTCTACTCGATCTAGATGGGATATTTTTTATAGCTACAGGCCTATGGGTACTAGTATTTACACCCATAACCAGTGTCGTTATCGCTCTGGTATCCTTTTACCTGACAAGGAATAAGCTCTACATTGCATTGAGCATTATAGTCCTCTTCAACCTGTTCTTTGCTATGCTTGTGATCCCGCATATTTGAGGATTTGTGCTAAAGAAGGTTTATTAGTGAAATAATAATGATGAAAGGTGTGATCCAATGCTCAGTTTTGAAAGAGTCAGGATCCGGAAAGCAGACCCTGTCAAGCGAGTGGGAACGTTCGAATTAGAGCCATTAGAAAACTACAATGATGGAGAAGCAATAGCTGAGGCCAGCAGATGCATAGGTTGTAATATGTGCTCTGCTGCATGTCCTGCTAGTCTAGATATTGGTGGTTACGTAAGAAGCACAGCCGCTGGAGATCCTGCACAAACGATCAGAATAATAATGGAAACACTTCCGTTTCCAGCAATAATTGGCAGAGTATGCACACATATGTGCGAGGATGTCTGCGTATTGTACGATGGAGGGGGGCCAATAGCCATAAGGCACCTGAAGAGGTACGCAGCTGACAAATTTGATGATTATGGCGAAATATTAAAACCCCAGAAGAGAAAGTTTATTGGAAAGCGTGTTGCTGTTGTTGGCGGTGGCCCGGCTGGGCTGACTGTTGCTTACTATCTCACCTTACAGGGCGTGAAAGTCACTGTTTTTGAAGAGAGGCCTGCTTTAGGCGGGTTTATGAAAACTGGCATACCAAGGTACAGACTTCCGCAGAATGTTCTTGACAAGGAGATAGGGTATATATTATCCAGAGGTGTTCAAGTCAAGCTCAACACTGCTGTTGGACGAGATGTCAAATTCGAAGACTTAATGAAGGAATATGATGCTATTTTCCTGGGTGTTGGAAACCACAAACCACGCATGACCGGCACTCCTGGAAGCGATGCACCTAATGTAATGCACGCTACGGAATTTTTAGAGAGAGTAAGTTTTGGTGAAAAGATAAACGTCGGAGAAACCGTAGCAGTAATAGGTGGTGGTTTCACAGCCAACGACTCTGCTAGGACTTCCTTAAGACTGGGAGCGAAGCACGTATATATAATGTATCGGAGAAGGGACGTGGATAGGCCTGGATATCCAAGTATGAATGCAGACGAGGAGATGGAAGAGGCGGAAGAGGAAAATGTAGAGTATGTATGGGAAGTGACGCCTTTCGAATATGTAAAGGAAAATGGGAGAGTTGTGGCTATGAAATACTGGAAAAACGAAATGGTGTCACAGGGAAAAGGAAGGGCAAAGCCTGTACCAATAAAAGATAAATTCTATACTATAAAAGTCGATATGGTAATTGAGGCTACTGGCCAGGAAACAGATTATTCGTTCCTAGGCAGCTATGTAGAAAAGCTCAGACTTAACGATAGGGGGGAGCCCATAGTTGATCAATACGGAATGACGTCAATACCGGGTGTATTTACCGGAGGGGATTCTACCAACCCTAACAGGGATCTCATAAGTGCGGTTAGGGATGGGGATATAGCAGTTCAGGGTATTTTAAGATACCTCAATGTTATGGATCAGGTATCCTACGATGATCTGCCGCTTTTAGATAGGTTTAAGCCATATTCATATACAGCAGCAGCGGAGGCTTACGCGTCTCGTGGGCTTGAGTAAGCAAGCCACTAAGATCCAACCATTTTTACTGCCGCTGCAGTGTATCCTATTTATTAACCGATGGATTCCAAGAGGGCGGTATTTTACACCTAAATAAAAACTTTTATTGAATATTAACAGCAGATAAAAATAGATGATAATTTTTTAATGTAATAAACACTATAAAATAAATTGATGGCATCTTTTCGCAAATAATTTATATTTTAAGGGTAAATTTGATAGATGTGAAGAGCATAATTTTGATAGTTCTAGACGGATTAGGAGACAGGCCAGGAGAAATTTTAGGCTATAGAACACCACTCCAAGCGGCATATCACCCGAATATGAACAGAATGGCTTCTTTAGGGATGACTGGTTTAATGCATCCAATCTCTCCAGGTATAAGAAGCGGATCAGATACCTCGCACATGTCATTGTTGGGTTACGATCCAAGGGTATACTATCAGGGAAGAGGGCCATTCGAAGCACTTGGGCTGCATATGGATATGAAACCGGGAGATCTGGCATTCCGCGCTAACTTCGCTACGAATAGGGACGGAAAAATAATAGACCGCAGGGCTGGGAGAATTAACGCCGGAAATGACCAATTAGCCAGTGCCATAAGCATAGATATAGGTAACTATAAGTTTAGGGTAAAGAGTGGTGTAGAACATCGTGCTGCACTTGTAGTATCGGGACCTAACTTGTCCGACAAGATCTCAGATTCCGATCCACACTCAGAGGGCAAACCGCCGGAACCTATTCGGCCGCTTGATCCTTCTGCCGACAGTACTGCTAAGATCATGAACGAATACTTAAAAAGAATCAGGGAAATATTAAGGGATCATCCAGTTAACGTAGAAAGAGAGAAGAATGGCCAGATCCCAGGAAATGAGTTGCTTATAAGAAGTGCTGGCAAGGTTCCTGACATTCCATCGTTCCAGGAAAAGAACGGCATCACTGGCGCATGTGTAGTTGGCAGCCCGTGGTTAAAGGGACTTTGCAGACTTTTGGGCATGGCCGTCATTGATGTTCCTGGAGCCGCGGGGACAATAAATTCGAATTACACAGGGAAGATTAAGACTGCTATAGATGCATCCAAAAGATACGATTTTGTTCTTGTAAACATAAAAGCTACCGACGTTGCCGGACATGACGGGGACTATGAGTTAAAGAGAAGGGTTATAGAAGACATAGACATAGCCATGGAACCTCTACTTGGCCAATCGGATAGAATAGTAGTGGCGATAACCGGTGACCATAGCACACCATGCTCCGTAAAAGATCATTCAGGTGATCCTGTACCCATAGTCTTTTACACCGACGGCATCTATTCGGACGATGTAAAGCTCTTTGACGAGGTAAGCGCCATGAAGGGGGCTCTTAGGATAACGACACAGGATGTGCTGAATATCCTTATGGAGATGGCCGGAAGAGCAGAAAAATTTGGATCGTAATTCACCGTTTAATCAACAAATGAGATATTTATTTTTTAATATATATTTAAATTTCAGGCGATCGATAAGTGTAAATACTTTTTCTTATATTGTCTGACGATGGCATACTCCACTGCAGATGAAGGGAAAGCAAAATCCGAGATCAAGGCTAATACAAATCCATACTCTCAAGAAGCAGGTGTTTTATATACCTTGCTTTTTTCGGTTCTTCTATGGTGGATGCCAGTGATTGGCCCTGCGTTAGCGGGTTATCTAGGTGGCAGAAAGTCTGGCAGCATAAGGGCCGGCCTTATATCTTCTCTAACGGTTTCAGGTCTCTTCGTTATAGTTTCGATTTCGCTTCTACCCTACAAGGATAGTATTCTGGGGAAAGTAGGTCAGTACATTTCCTATGGTGTTTTGCCCATATCCGGCTCAAATTTGGTCTCTGTCTCTAATTTAGCCACTTATCTTTACTCTTCGGTAGGTTTTGCTTACACCTTTTTTCTGCTTGTTCCTTCTTCGTTGATGATAGTCGTGATTTTCTCCATACTTGGAGGCTTCGTATCCAACCTGCGAAGATCTGAGACCGGAAGTGAGGAAAAGTTGGAACCTGTAGAAGAAGATGAAGATGTAGAAGACAATAAGTACGATTATCTATAAAAGATAAAAAATATTATTCAACTGATCTGAGTCTTGTCCCCAACGTTTCGGGCCCAATCCATTGGCCAATGAATATTATGATTGCCCCAATCATCAACAGCACTGCTGTCGAAAACCAAATGTTAGTAGATGTATCTATCGATTTGAAGAGATAGTTATGCATCAAAGGAACATATATACTAAACCAGCCGCCAATGAAGATGCCTGATGAGTAGCCGAACCCCACTCCTGAGGCCCTAACAGCAGTTTTAAACCTCTCAGACAGGTAAACAGGAACAATACCCCATGGACCTTGTGTAACTATTCCTATTATTATTGACATTAACACTGCCAATGGTACGTTTCCAAGCTCTGCTGCTCTCATAAGGCCGTAATACATTGGTACTGATATTATTATAGTCATTATTGCCCAGATAAGAGTTAGCTTTCTCCTGCCAACTTTCTGGCTGGCTATTCCAAATCCAAAAGCGCCGAAGAATGCCCCGGCAGTACCTATCGTATACACCGTAGTTGCCAGCCCTAAATTTGAAGACCAGGCAGACGGTGCATGTTCAAGTATCGTTGGAACATAGGCAAAGAGTGCGTATGCATAAAAGAACATACCAGTCATCCAGATCATGACCTGCAAGAAATCCTTTCGAACAGGTTTCTTGAACAAATCGATAAATGGAGACCTCCTAATCTTATTCTTTTCCTTTAATTCAGTAAATATTGGGGTATCCTTCATGGAAAGCCTTATGGCTAATGCAATAGCTGCTGGAATCAAAGTTGTAAGGAAGAGGTATCTCCAAGCATAACTAACAAGGCCGGTTTCACCGTATATGTGAGTAAACACAGCAACTGTAGCTGCTGCCGCAAGAGCACCGAATGAGAAGCCGCCTTGGACGAGGCCACTTATCAGCCCACGCCACCTAAACGGGGTCCATTCCATAACAAATGGATGGCCGGCAGAGTACTCGCCGCCTGCGAATATGCCAACAAATATACGGATAATTATGAAGAGGACGAACGACAGTATGCCAACGCTTGCATACGTCGGAAGTGCAGATGTAAGGGCACTTACGATCCCAAGCCCTAGGACAGTTATTATGAGATCTGTCCTTCTACCAAGCCTATCGCCTATATGCCCAAATATCGCGGATCCAACAGGCCTAAAAATTATGGTAAGAGAATACGCAAGTATCACCGAAAAAACTGCAATGAGAGGCGAAGACGGAGGCAAAAGCACGGCAGCTACAACAGGTGCAATGGACAGTATCATTGTTAGATCAAAGGAATCAAGCAAGAATCCAAGAAACTGGGATCCTGTGGCCTTTGCAGAATCTCTTCCAAATCTTTCAAGGGCTTTAAACCCTTCAATATTTGTAGTATCAGCCATTGCTACGTCAACTCGTAGCAATATTAATATTTTTCTACATTTATCTAATTAATTATTCTACACATTTATTTTTGATAAGCTATTATTGTTTTGCTGTCAATTAAATTAGAAATTTCTTCCGACCTAAAGCCAAATTCCTTTAGCACATCTATAGTATGCTGCCCCAATACAGGCGGGGCGGAAAATATCTGCCCAGGAGTCCTGCTCATCTTAAGAGGGGAGTTTATAAGCTTTACCTTGCCATAAATGTCGCTAAACACACCGACTACCATGTCCCTATAATTGACCTGATCACTCTTCAACGCTTCTGATACAGTGTTTACCGGTGAACAAGGTACACCATATTTTGTGAGTTTGCTGTATGCTTGTGAAGTCGACAGCCTTGTTAGATATTGCTCTATTACAGGAACAAGTTCGTACCTGTTTTTTACCCTCAACTCGTTTGTCATAAACCTAGGATCCTGCTTCAGTTCTGGCATTTCAATTGCATCACATAGATTTTCCCATATTTTTTGGCTTCCAGCAGTTATTACAATGTATCCATCCTTTGTTCGGAAGGCCTGATAGGGGGCTATGCTGGAGTGCGCCGATCCGAGCTTAACAGGGTCTTTGCCCGTTGCAAAAAAGTACGTAGCCTGATGCGTAAGAATACCTACTGCTGAATCTATCATTGCTGTATCTATGTACTGGCCTTCTCCAGTTTTATCCCGAAAGCGTAATGCGGATATTATAGATATTGCTGCAAACATACCAGTAACTATATCAACTATAGGCACTCCAAATTTTACAGGCCCACCATTAGGTTCCCCAGTTATACTCATAAGCCCGCTAAACGCCATAACACTTAAATCGAATCCGGATAACCCCATGTAAGGACCGGTGCTCCCGTAACCAGAGATGCTGCAGTAGATAACATTCTGGTTGACCCTCTTTGCATCTTCGTAAGATATACCGAGCTTTTCAGCTACCCCTGGCCTAAAATTTTCAACTACTATGTCAGATCCTTCAATTAGCCTTAGCGCTATATCTCTCCCTTCACTCTTTTTAAGGTCTACAACTATGCTCTTCTTATTTCTGTTTACACTTAAAAAATAAGCGCTCTGACCGTTCATCATTGGTGGTACCCAGCTTCTTGTTTCATCACCTTCTGGGCTTTCGACCTTTATCACTTCTGCTCCAAGATCTCCTAAGATCATTGTTGCGAATGGACCTGACATTGCCCTAGTAAAATCGATGATCTTTATGCCAGACAATGGCTTATCCATAAACCGTCATGTATATAATAATAAAGAAACTTATGAGACTTATATACTTTAAAACTTTTATTGAAGCGTTTCCTCTATTTTCTTTAGTATACGCCGAAACTCGTCTAATTCGCTATCGGTTAGAGAACTTAATGATCTTTTCAAGAAATCAAGGTATACCTTTTGGCTCTCATTTAGAACTTCTATGCCCTTTTCAGTTATATGAACATTTACTACCCTTCTGTCCTCTCCGCTTCTTGACCTAACTATAAGCCCCTGACTTTCCATCTCATCAAGTGTCCCCGTTATCCACGCAGGTGTAACGTCAGTTAATTCTGCAAGCTTATTCACAGTAGATTCGTCTTCGGAGAGGAGGTACAGTATTCTTACTTCTATCGGCTTCGCTGAGATGTGTGATAGCGATTCACCCATTTTTTTCTTGCTTAGGTTGAATACCCTGATGAACATGTGCCAGATATCCATGAGATTGGTGCATTTTTCTTCGATCATTTCTTTCCATCCCTTCCAGCGTTGACTTTAACTTCAGGACCTACGCTTGACACCGTAATAGACTTTCCGATCTCTTGAACCTGCGCCTCTTTATTTATGTTTTCGTCATAAATAAACCTCTTTCCACGTAACGCCGAAAGAACAGCTGCTATAATGAGTATCCCGGCCCCTGCATAAAATGAATCATGAAGTGCCTTCATGAAAGCAGGTGCCAGAGCAAGCGGGAACCAGTGGGTTCCTTCAAGGATCGATAGTGATGATGGGCTTATTAGAGAAACAAAGCTTGACGGCAGAAGGGACAGTATAGTCCCCATTGGGTTGTATCCAAGAAATGCCGAGAATAACGCCGAAGTTGCTGGGATCTTATCAAATACAGGTATTAGTACAGATGCACCTGCAGATGCTAATGCTGTATTGAATGAGGATGAGAGATAACTAGACAGCGTTATAAGCACTATGGAAAAGAATATACCCATACTCGCAGTCTGGCCTGTGTTTTGAAGGGTGGCTCTCATTCCTGAACCTGTTCCTCTGTAATGAGCTGGCAGTGAGTTCATGACGGCAGTTATGTTCGGTGCTCCGAACATGCCCATGCCAGCACCCATCAAGAATAAAGTGGCTGCGAAAGGTGGATAGCTGAAGTTATATGGGAATAAAGTTAGGAGTATGAAAGCAACTGCACCTATGATCATACCGACAGTCGTTAGGAGTCTGGCTCCTATCTTATCAGATAGGGCTCCGCTTATTGGACCAAGTATGACAAAGCCGGCCATCATTGGTATGGTGTATATACCTGCCCAAAATGGAACGGAGGTGTAGGAATAACCATGAAGAGGCAACCAGATTCCCTGGAGCAGTATAATGACCATAAACATTACTCCGCCCATACCCATCGACTGGAAGAATCCTGCAAAGTTTCCAAATGTGAAACCTCTGTACTTGAAAAGATGCATGTCAAACATAGGCTGGTCAACATGCAGTTCTATGAATGGGAAGGCTACCAGCATTCCGATTCCGATGATCATAGCGGTGAGAACCCATGGGTTTGTCCATCCCATGCTGGATGAACCATAGGGCATTAAACCATATGTTATAGCTATAAGGACTAGCGTAAGGCCACCAGCAAAAGTCAAGTTGCCTGGTACGTCTATCTTTTCGTCCTTTCTCCTTATAGACTGATCTTTGAGCTTTAGATACGACCATGCGGTACCAAGCACACCAACTGGAACACTCACAAGAAAAACATACCTCCAATTTATCGTGGCGAGTATCCCTCCTATTATGAGACCTATCAATGATCCTGCCAACCCTGCTATCTGGTTTATGCCCATGGCCTTCCCCCTCTCACCAGCGGGGAAAGCATCGGTAATTATAGCGGCTGAATTAGCAAAGAGGAAGGAACCTCCAACTGCTTGGATCATCCTGAAAAATATTAATTCAGTTGCAGCTGTTGTCCCCTTGCCAGGCGTTAAGAAAAGCAGTATAGATCCGACGGTAAATATAAGAAAGCCAAAGTTGAATAGCCTTACCCTCCCAAATATATCTGATAGCCTCCCAACAGTTACAAGAAGCACAGCTGTAACTACCATATATCCCATCAATATCCAAAGGAGGTACTGGAACGATGATGGGAGGAAGGGATTTAGGTCGATGCCTCTGAATATCGCAGGAAGAGAAATCATTAGTATCGTAGCGTTTATCGATGCCATAAGCACGCCTATGGTAGTATTCGAAAGCGCTATCCACTTATACTGAACCATGGTTGGTGAATGTTATACATGTATAAATAGATAACTAATAAATTATTTATTAATTAATTACTAAAAAACGTTTTATACTTAAATGAAATCCCCTTTCATGCTTTCAAGAAATGCAACGGTAGCAATCAGCGTTATAGTTCTTATAGTTTTTGCCGGTGTCGCCTACGAAGTTATACACAATTCTTCATCTACTTCAGAAACGCTAAAAATATCAGGTAACATAAAGGTTAAACCTGATCTCAAGCCTTCTCTTACAAAAACCGTAAATAATACAACTTATCCAATATATTTAGTATCGCAAAATACTAACTATATATATCTCAATTTTACGTTAAACTCAACATCCAATACAGTATACGTTTATGACATATCGCCATTAAACTCTAGTACTTACTCATGGACTAATCTGACGTTCTTTAACGGTACTGGAAATTATGTGGAGTTGGCAAATGTTTCTTCGGTGCCTATCAACTACAGCCTCAAACTATATATTAACAAGGAAGCAATACCTATGATGAAACCGGATATCCCGTACGATGTCGTTATTCTATTTATATCGGATCAGGGTGTATCGACCTATCTACCTCTTATATTTATGACTTTGCAATAGAAATGCAAAAGTGCATATGACAAAAAAGTTATATATTCCTAGCTATTCGATTATATATGCCTGAGAGAGCCGTTGAAATGGTGAGGCGTGAAGGGGATAGATACTTTGTCAGACTAAGTGTTGAAACAGCGGTATACACTTCACTGGAAGGCAAGCCTGATGAATTCCTCTTGTTAACAATTGTAGGATCCTATGACCCAAAGTTAAAGATGCTAAAACAAAAGATAAACGAAAAGGCTATATGTAGAACATCGACTTTCAAAGACAGCAGAGGTTTTGATCATCCGAGTGTCATAATACCTGCTGAAATAGTAAGGGAGTATAAGATTGAAGAAGGTGAATACCTGGAACTTCTCATAGAACACATAGTGAAGGAAGATAAAATAGCTGCTATATATCCAAACCTTGAGGTTTTGCAGTCTTACCCATACTGGTGGAGAAAGATAACATAAGCTTATTTTTCTGTATTATAAAATAGTTTCTTACTAGATTTCATCTATTGCGCTATTGGTGGTGTTTATTCGATAGATATCAAATGAAACTCTGCCACTGTTTATAGCTTCCATTACTGCTTTTTCCCTCTCAGTGAGCTTAGATGCACCGCTCTTGACCTCTAAAAATACTATCGATGTTATGTTACCGTTATCCATCCCATCAAAGATTATAAGATCGATAGGGGTACCGATAAACCTCACATCTTTCGGATTATATTTGAATCCTGGAAAAAAAGGAGCTAGCTGTTCACTGACTCTCCCGACCACAACGTCTCTGCTCTTGCTTACAGATTCTCTACGCGCATCCTCTATTTTTTTATTTATCTCCTCCTTCTCTTTCATGGCTTCTTCTCGCGATGCCATTGCCTCGTTTATAAGTTCGTTTGCTTTCTTCAGAGTCATTTCAACCTCATGCTGTTTTAAGAGCACCGATCTCTTAAGCGATACTATATAGAATATAAGCAAAACTATGACGAGAAAAAGAGCAGCCAAAACTAAGATAAGAAATGTAATAAGGTTCATGAAGACTATATTTTCAAGCTGTATTAAACGCATATGGTGCATAACGCTTTATATCAAGTATACTGATCAAAGGGCATATATCTATTGAAGTCATTATCACGCATGAGTGATCAATTTGTACAGGTAAAGTCCAAAAAAATTCATTACATCGAGGAAGGTAGCGGGATTCCGATAATAATGGTACATGGAGCGCGCTTTTCATCAGAAACTTGGGTAGAAGTAGGAACTGTTTCCGCTGTTTCATCTATTCCTATGAGAGTAATTTCAGTAGATCTTCCTGGATACGGCAGATCTGAAGGTGGTCAATGGAAGGACCTGCGGGATTTTATGAATGATTTCATAGATGTATTAGGGATACAGAAAACTGCGCTCTTAGGGGCTTCCCTTGGAGGAAACGTAGTAGCGTCTTTCGCCGTTTCCAAACCCGAAAGTGTACTGGCATTAATACTAGTTGGAGCTGTAGGCATAAGGGATCTTAATGCAGATCTATCTAAACTTGACGGAAAACCCACTCTACTTATATGGGGCAGCAAAGACACCGTTTCCGACAGAAGCAACTACGAAACATACATGAAGTATGTTAAGAGTTCACAGTTCATGAACATAGGAACAAATCATGCTTGCTATTTTGATGATAAAAATACCTTCAATAATGCGGTTGTTTCATTCTTAAAAAAATTGAGGGCATAACTTATTTGGTTTTCCTCATTTTCTCTAATATTTTTATTGCGTTGCTCATGGTGATTTCCTTGGAGGATATCATTTCATTGACAACACTGTCGACTTCCTCCGGCGATGCACCTGCCGATAATGCAAGGTTTCTAGCATGCAGTTCCATATGCCCACGCTGAATCCCCTCAGTGGCAAGGGCCCTAACTGCAGAGAAGTTTTGGGCCAAGCCTACCGCAGCCAGTACCCCTGCGAATTCAGTTGCGTTGCTAACGCCGAGGATCTTCCTGGCTATCCTTGCCTTGTCTATGCTGCCAGTGGTTCCACCTACTGTTCCTACTGCTATGGGGATTTCTATGGTTCCAACGAGATCTCCATTCGAGTTCTTCTCATACTTTGCCAATGGCCCATATCCTTCCAGCGCTGCATAGGAATGTGCGTTAGCTTCCGCAGCTCGCCAGTCATTCATTGTTGCTACTAACACTGCATCTATCCCATTCATTATACCTTTATTATTAGTAGAGGCCCTGTATATATCTACTACGGCCATCCTATAAGCCTCAACTATGTTATCGACCGCTTCCTTGCCTATAATGTCCTTACTGAAAACTGCCGATGCATAGGCCACCCTATACTTTGTAAGATTGCTAAGTATCCTTAAATTGACCCTACCGCCAGTTATTTTTTCTATTTCCGGTGCTACGTATTCACACATGCTGTTAACTACATTTGCACCCATGGCATCCCTAACATCAACGATTAGGTGTACGATCAGCATCCTGTGAGGCCTTTCGTATACGTTTACCTCTATATCTTTAGCCCCAGCTCCAAGCGAAGAGAGAGTTTTGCTCCTTGTATTAGCTAGTTCCAGTATCCTCGATTTATCCCTAAGTATATTCATCTTGGCAAGGTAAAGCGAATCTATGCCTAGAACCTGGATTTCTCCTATCATTACAGGTTCAGTGGCATAAGCGTTGAAACCTCCGCTCTTCCTTGCGACCTTCGCCGCATTGGAA
This sequence comes from Thermoplasma volcanium GSS1, assembly GCF_000011185.1. Lineage (NCBI taxonomy): Archaea > Methanobacteriati > Thermoplasmatota > Thermoplasmata > Thermoplasmatales > Thermoplasmataceae > Thermoplasma > Thermoplasma volcanium. Next base: position 1,222,176 of record NC_002689.2, read on the forward strand.
GCTGCAGCAACAACGGATGGCTCTTCGATTGCCATAGGTATCAGGTAGTCCTTTCCATTTATCAAAAAATTTACCGCTATCCCCAATGGCATTTCAATAGTTGTTATCACGTTTTCTATGATCTTATCTGCCTTGTCAATAGCTAAGGATCCATTGGTTCTCAATATGCGAATATCATCATCGCTGAGTCTGCTGAACTCCTTCACGAAATTTAGACGCTCATCAACAGTCATCTTGTAAAATCCAGATACCTCAGATGAAACCATATTCGAATATAATGGTAAATTATAATAATTTTAACCTTTAACGTTACTGCGGACTAGACGACGGCATTCTCCTTATTATAGATCCGTTCTTGAGGGATTCGTACGCTATGTATGCCATAGGTATCAACATGACGATCATAGCTACCCTTATATTAACGATCTGCGCTATAAAACCAAAGGCGGGTGGCAGCAATAGCCCCAAAATGTTGAATATTATATTAAAGGTCGCGAATGCTATTGAAACCTCACTCTTTGATACAGAGGATGAAACGCTCATCGTTGCAATAGGGTATATAGAACCATGGGGAAACCCGAGTATAAACATTGAAAGAAGGAATAGGTAAATATTATCGCTAAATATTAACACAATAAATCCTAATACAGTAGTGACTAGCGATGCAAGCATGAGATCGTACTTATTTTTCGGCGGATAAAATGACATAGATAGCCTTGTGATCATCGATACCCCAAAGAATGTAGCAAGTGCGTAAAAGAAGATAGATGGGTTAATGCCGGAATAGTATTTTGCTATTATACTACCGTACGCTATTATTATTACGAATGGAAAAGAATAGGTAAGGTTTCCGAAGAAGCCGAAGTTGAAGCCTCTATTTTTAAATAATTTCGGTATAGTTTGAACGATCTTCTTTGTAGTGACTTTAGATCTGCCGCTATCTTCTTTTATTTTAAGACGTGATGCTATCACAAACATTAGAATGGCCGAAAGAAGAGGTACGGGAAAAAAGTACAGAAACAGTGAGCGGACTGATACTGACACGGATGATGTGAGATATCCCTGCAAAAAAGTTCCAACTATAAGGCTTATCGAGAGCGCAGACGTATAAAAGCCTAGGACGTTGTCCCGAACTTCGTCGTATGAGAGTGAAATCATAGTGAGCAAGAGCGGAGGTACAAGGCCCATGGATACACCGTCGAGGGCGGATATTGCTGAAACCTCCCACACATTTGATGCCATAAAGTAAAGTGGCATCGTAAAAGCCATCACAAGCAAGGAAATAGCTATGGCCTTGCCTATCATTCCGTTGTTTATCCGCCCATTTATGAAAAGATTGGCGAGCAATCCCGTAACAGCATAGAGAGCAACAGGGAGTGAAGTAAGAAACGTAGTTGTTAAAAGTGTGAACTTAGTCAAAACAGGAATCGAAGTCATTAGCATATTTGTCGTCATACGCATCGTAAACGTAACTGCCAGGATCAATATTATTGTAAGAACAGTTGATCTTGAGAATTTAGGCATAACTATTCACTTCGCCTTGATTTCTTTCTTAAAAATATACTTTTCTAATAAATATTTAATATTTAAAATATATCGAAGTTGGATTGAATATTTTTATTTTAGATGACCTAAATATGTAGGCAGCGTTTAGAAGATTTTACATATTCATAAACGGTAACCCTCTGATGTCTGATATTTCGACTACACTTGCCGGAATAAAACTCGTGAATCCTTTTATGGTAGCTTCCGGCATACTCGATGAAAATGGCTATACCATGAAAGAATTGCTGGAACGTGGGGCAGCAGCCGTTGTAACAAAATCCATTGGCATATCTGAGAGGGACGGGTATCCAACGCCTGTCATAGTAGAGTATGGTGATAGTCTAATAAATGCGGTTGGCCTATCAAATCCTGGCATTGAAAACTTTGGCGAAGAGATTAACATTGCGAAGGAGGCCAAAAGACCTATAATTGGAAGTGTATTTGCATATAATGCAGAAGAATTCACTAAACTTTCGGTGAAGATGGAGGAGTACGGCGTTGACGCAATAGAACTAAATTTGAGCTGCCCCCATGTAAAGGGGTTCGGCCTTGAGGTTGGTTCTGATCCAGATCTAGTTGAAGATATTGTTAACGAAATTAAATCAAAAGTAAAGGTGCCTGTATTTGCCAAACTTAGCCCTAATGTCTCCAACATAATTGAAATAGCAAAAGCTGCTGAAAAAGCGGATGCTTATGTGCTCATAAACACTGTAAAGGCAATGGCAATAGATATATACTCTCGCTCGCCAGTCCTATCGAACCTCTATGGTGGCCTCTCTGGACCAGCTATTAAGCCGGTAGGCATAAGATACGTCTATGAAGTTAAGAAAGAAACTGGCAAGGAAATTATAGGTGTCGGAGGAATATCAAACTACAAAGACGCAATAGAATATATTATGGCAGGGGCATCAGCTGTCCAAATAGGAACTGCCCTATACAAGTACGGAAAAGGTATTTTCCGTGAAATGGAGTGGCAGCTCCGCACCTTTATGGATGAAGAACGGTTTGAAAAAATAGAGGAAATGGTCGGGGTGGCGATCAAAAGATGATAAACCTAAAGATTGAAGAAAATGTTAAAGAATCACAAAACGTCAATACCCTCTATTTCAATTGGGATCAAGATATAAGGCCAGGACAATTTGCAATGATATGGATTCCAGGGTACGGTGAAATACCTATGTCTTTTTCTGGATTAGGGAGGAGAAAATCCATAACAGTAAAGGCTTATGGATCTGCATCCAGAAAGTTGACCGAATTGAAAGCTGGCGATGATCTATTCTTAAGAGGGCCTTACGGAAACGGCTTTGATGTGAGGGAAGGACGAAAACTACTTGTAGGTGGTGGATCAGGCATTGTATCTCTTTACCCTATAGCTGACCAGGAAACAGACGCCCTAATATCTGCTAAAACGCGAGACGAGCTCATATTCAAGGACAGGTTTCCGGAATCAAGGAGATTTATAGCAACTGACGATGGCTCTGATGGTTTCCATGGATTTGCCCATGAGCTGTTACAGCGAATAAACATCGACAGTTATGAAGCTATTTACGTATGCGGCCCAGAACAGATGATGTACAAGGTCCTTCAGGTATTAAAAGGGCGTAAAGTATTCGTACAGTTCTCGCTGGAAAGAACTATGAAGTGTGGCATCGGTATATGCGATTCTTGCTCTCTTGGAGGAAAACAGGTATGCAAAGAAGGCCCAGTATTTAATATTGAAGAGTTAATTGGCAACCCCGAGTTCGGAGTGTACAGAACTACATATTCCGGTAGGAGGATAAGGCTGAATGTGAAATGAAATTGTGATCTAAGGAGGAAATCCTTAATTTTAGTGATTCTATTTTTGGTTATGGAAAAAGCCCTTACTCTCCAACAAATGCCGGACTTTATAGTCTCTACCATACCTAAAGGACAGGCGTCTTATTTAGTATTCGGAGAGCGATCAATAGGAAAAAAGGATGTTATAGATATAGTAATTAAACAATTAGAGAAGATCGGATTTAGAACAGGAGTTGAGCAGGTACCTTCTGTGGGTGAAACGTATAAGAATCAGACGCTCAACTCTATTATGGATAAAATTACAGGTAAAACGGAGGTAAGGGATAAGAATACGATTATAAAGGAGTACGATGAATTTACAAGAAACAACAAGGAAAAGATCGTGATAGCTGTCTATGGTGTTGAGAAGCTATCTATGGAATCTAAGAACTTATTTCTGTATATGTGCAGGATATCAAGGAATCGCAACGTAACTCTTATAGGGACATACAATGCAGACAGTACTGACGAATATGATAGATTCATTAATTTAATAGCAAGCGAGGACTACATCAATATAATTAAGATAGAAAAGCCGACAATAGAAGATATAGCATTTCTAGTAAAAAAGATGGGATATAAGTTACCGGATGACTTCGTAAAAGAAATTGCAAGGCTTACGAACTATAACATTGATTCTATGAAGTATGCACTTAGATACTATCAAGATCTAGGAGTCATAAACGACCGTAAGGAGATCAATACCGTGTCTTTCCGATATATACCTGTCCCGCCAACCACTGAACTATACTATGAAAAAATGATCAATTCCCTGACAGATCTGGAAAAGAACGTGGCGTACCTCATGGTTATGCTAAGCAACGACATCGATGTTGATTCTGCAGCCATTATCCTTAATCGAAAAAGGACTGAAGTGCTCAATATCATTAGAAAGCTTGAAGATAAGGGGCTCGTAAAATTTAATGGCCAGGTTGTAGGGTTCTACAGCGATAAAATTAGAAGAAGCGTTGAAAAAAGCATGAAAACTTCCGATATAGCTTACATGACGAGCCTAATAGAATCGAGCCAATTGTTCATGAGGATGCCCCCGGCTCAAAGAATGCACATACTTATGAAGGCCAATAAGCTAGACGAAATAAGGGATATAATAAAGGAAAAGGGCCAATCTCTTGTCGACGGATATAACTCAGTGGATGAGGTAATAGAAGATCTTGAACAGCTGGGAAATGTGTTTTCTGAGGACTCTGATGTAAAAAAAGTACTCTGCCATGCCTACTACCTTAAAGGGCGTTTTGACAAGGCTATTTCATGCTATATGGATATAAAGCCAGACCATGATTTAGATTCAATGATAGACCTCTCATCGATATATTCTAATATGGGGAAGTTTGAGGAAGCCGAGAAGATATTAGAAGATGCAAAGAATAATTTCACCGATGACTATCCTCAGACGATAATAAGTTATAGGATAGCCGCCCTATATTATAGAATGGGAAGATACAAAGATACTATAGATATGCTTACACCCCTCCTTGGGAAAATTGATGCTGAGAACATGTCTGGAGTTAAAGCTGGTATATTGAATATTCTTGGAAACATTGACATGACTTCGTATAGATATGGCGATGCGCTAAAGAAATACAATGAAGCTCTTGAAATTAACAGAAAGTTATCAAACTATGCAGAGATATCGAGAAACCTTAACAATATAGCCCTTATAGACGTATATACAGGAAAGTACGATCTTGCGATAAGCATACTCAAGGAGTTAATAGAGACTACCTATAGTACCGGCGATCTAGTTTCTAGAATATATGCTATTTACAACCTTTCCGAAATATACTATGTTATAGGAAAACAAGAGTATGCTGAAGGCTACATCCCATTAATGATGAGGATTCTCGACGTAGTAAGCGAGAAGCGTGTTTCTTTCCATATATACCGTTTCCTCACTATGTACTATGTTGGCCTCCTTGACTTTAAGATGGCAAAGAAATATGCAGAGCTTGCGATAGAAAATGCCATAATGGAAGATCAGAAGATAATGGCTATAATTTTTCACAAGATTATAAATTATGTCTTGACTGGCGAAGATCCTAACATTGATACGCAGGAAATAGATAGCACAAACTTTACAGATGATTACACAAGCACCTTCCTCATAGCTCTTGCCTATTACTACAGAATTATAGAAAATCAAGAAATGGCCAAGCACTACGTTGATATGGCTGAAGAAGCTGCATATAAAATGAAAATTCCTTACGTAATCGTAAACGCTTCATTCCACAAGGCAGTTATACTGCTTTCAATTGGAGATCTGGACGGTTTCAGGAGACATTTTGAAAGAATGCAGAAACCTCCCACAACTATCCAGTTTTACGATGATTCATTCGAAATATTCAGATCGATATACGACGGAAACTTTGATGCGATAAAATCTTCGAAATATAGGATCATAGAGGAAGATCACGTAAATGGCACGCTGAAAGGCCTTATGCCAGTAATATTAAATGCATTTGCACTTTATAAGTTCTCTGGCATCCCAGACGATCTGCACCACCTTATAAATGTGACTCCGGAACCTTATTCACGACTACTTGCGTTGATAACGAACTACCATTGAACTCTATTATCCTCTTGGACATAACTAGTTCGTCCATGCCTATATAACTAGCTGTTTCTATTTCTTTGAGGCTTAATTCTCGAAGCCGCAGTATATGAAAACGCACCGCCCTTGTATACGGATCTGCAATTTCGTAGGTTTGTTTTAGGAAATCTGAGTACTTGCCTAATATAAAGGCTTTGAAAACTTCATGATCGGGAAGAGAGCTTATCTCTATGAAAGAATCTCCGATCCTCCCTATTGAATAGAAATAGAATGCCCGACCGTATGAACTGAGTTCTACAATGTCTCTATTCCTATAGTCCATTATATCTGTGTATAGCCCATTTATAGTTTCAGTACTTATCCTTTCCGTCAAAATCTTCTCTTTGAGCTGCTGAAGGTCGCAGTATATAGCACTTTTGCCCAGCTTCATTATCAGATCTCGCACGGATTTGGAAAATGTGTAAGCATAGTTATCGTTAAAATCCATACTCTGGAACGGGGCATTGAGTTGACTCGATGCAACGGAGTTATCATTGAAATTGATCTGCGCCATAGATAAAACATCCTTTGTTTCAAGTGCAAGCACCATTTTCCATATTCTGAATACGGTGCTTCCTGGAAAGATTGATATTGCAGTATTAAGTGTGGATTTGGCTTCTTCAAAGCGCCGGCAAGTAAAGAGTATTGATATTTTATAGTATAGGAAAGAAACGTCAGGTGAATCCTCAATCACTTCATCTATTATTCGAAGGGCCTCCTTGTATCTTCCTAACTTTATTAGTATTTTAACTCTATCCAAGAGGTCATAATAATCATTCATCAAGTTATTTTCATAGGGCCATTTTGTAAATAGATTATTTGCAATCTCATATGTATACTCTACGTCACATATGAAAATCCAGAGACAAAGAGCTTATAGCCACGCCCATATTTTAGCTTTATCTCCTCCCTACCCTTATTTATTGAATTGTAAACTGACTTATCCATGGCTATTTTTACCTTTTCATTACCAAAGAATAGCAAATTCTCCGAAACCCTATCGACTATTTCTGCCTGCAATTCCCTTATGACTTGGCACATGCCGTCAAGGCAGGGCCCGCTCTCAACTCTAGTAGTCAAAAGTATGTACTTGCCGTTTAATGATGAGGTTATATTCTCATCAACTAGCACTTTCCCGGCACCCACCTGAAATTCACACCATGACATATCGATTACCCTTGCTATTTTGTAATCACTTAATAGATTTTAATGATTCAGTTATAACCATTTATTCTACTATCGATTTGGCGATAAAGACTGATCATCGCTTATTTTTGATTTTTTATAGGTACAATGCAAACAACCATAATTAGGAAATTAGAATTTAATCCTCGACAAAATTAGTGGCTTTATCAAATGTCCGTTGACGTTTGGCTTCTTGCCGTCTGCTCAACATCTTCAATTAACGAGCCTTTAAAGGATCTTTTCGAACATGTACGAACACTTCTCGCTACATTCGTGTATGCATTAACATCTCTATCGATATTAAGACCATAGTATTCTTTCCCTTTAGGCTTTAACGAGTGCGACTGCCATGTTACTTATCTTTGAATAATAATATGAAAGCATCTCGTATTCTTCAAGTTAATTATAAATTTACTTTGATAAAGAATATCTTGATATAATATTTTTATCGACAATAATATTCAGCATGAAATTAACCATACCAGTAAATTCGTACATGATATCTTTCAATTTATCGGATGGTGGAATATTCTGTGTTATGGCCTTATAGCATACACAGATATATACTATATATGAATCTACCCGCACCATTTCATGATCCTCATTCATCATCTCATTCGATATACCGATCTATTAAAAATCAACAAAAAAATTGACAACGTCAAATTAGCAAAAAAATTTAACGTGATTACCGCTATATGTCTATGGATTTCGATTTTACAGAGGATCAAAAGCTGCTGCAAAGTACAGCAAAAGACTTTGCAGAAAAAGTTATTGCACCAAATATTGAAAGAATGAGAAAAGACAGACGCATACCAAAAGAAGTTTTCGATGGGTTAGCAAAAATGGGTTTTTTGGGCATGGCTATTCCTGAAAAGTACGGTGGGATGGGAATGGATGCCGTTTCAACAGGTATTGTCGCAGAGCAAATTGCGAGGGCTGATCCAACTGCATCCATACCAGTTCTCTTTCTAGTTGACAACGCATGGTCGTACCTTATAAGCAAATACGGTAATCCTGAAGTCTTTTCCGGAATCCTGCAAAAGGTTGCTAGAGGAAGCCTTATAACTGGCATAGGCTCTACAGAGTCCGGACATGGATCCGATGTAGCTGGCATAGATACAGTAGCCGTGAAGAAGGGCGACGAATATATTGTGAATGGTGAAAAATCGTTCATAAGCCTTGTAAGGGATATCAAGGAAATCGGAGGAGGCTACGTAACAGTGGTAAAGACTGATCCAAAGGCTGGCGCAAGAGGCATTTCATTGCTCTACATACCCTATTCTGAGGAAATAGAGATCGGTTATCTCGAAGAAATGGGTAGGGAAGGGTCCTCTTGGGGCACACTAAGGTTTAATGATCTGCACGTTCCAGCTAAATACTTAATTGGACAGGAAAATAGGGGCTTCAATATAGTGCATGAAGGTTTTGAATTTGCCAGGGGCTTAATCTCGGTTATATCTGCATCAATGGCCTTAAAATCGATAGAAAACGGAGCTGCGTACATGAAGCAAAGGAAAGCCTTTGGAAATTCCATTGCAACCTTCGAGGGGCTTCAATTCCAATTGGCAGACGATGTTGCAAAGATGGAGGCTGCACTTAACTTTGCATACAAGGCACTGTGGATATACGATCAAGAGCAGAGATACGGGAAATATAGCAGATTCCAAGTAAGCAAAATGATAGCCATGGCTAAGCTCATATCTACCACATGGGGATTCGATGCAGTCAATGATGCTATGCAATGGCAAGGAGCCTATGGATATTCAAAGGATTGCCCAGAAGAGTGGGCATTAAGGGGAATAAGATCCTTCCAGCTCGCTGAAGGCTCTAGAGAAATAATGAAAATCATAATTGCCAGAGAAACCTTGGGAAAGGAATTCATAAAATAATTAGAAATTTTTATCTACAATGCTCTTTCAAATTTTTATGGTATATAACCAATAATTACACGTTCATACTCTATCGCGTCGAACTGGAACGGCAACCTTGATATGCTTGGAAACAATAGTTATTTGCGGTGAGATCGAGATGTTTCTTGAAGCTATAAGAGTTCCAAAAGACAGAATTAAAGTAGTCATAGGCAAAGATGGCGAAGTTAAAAAGAAAATAGAGGAAATGGGAGAAGTAAAGCTGACGATAGACACCGCAGAGGCAGAGGTAAGTATTGATCAGCTAGGTGATGCTGTCAAATCGAGCATCGCCAAAAACGTCGTGCAAGCCATTGGCAGAGGATTTAATCCAGGAAAGGCCATGCTCCTCTTTGAAGAAAACATGCAATTGGTAATAATATCACTCAGAGAATTCGCAAAACCAGGGTCGAGCAAGATAACTCAAATCAAGGCTAGAGTGATAGGTACGGGAGGAAAAACTAGAGCTATAATCGAAGAGCTAACTGGATCTTACCTCTCGGTTTATGGGGATACGATATCCATAATAGGTGATTACCTGGCTGTAACGTATGCAGAAGAAGCGATAAACATGATAATAAACGGAAAGAAACACAGAACCGTCTATGCATTCCTTGAAAAGAGAGCTAGAGAGTTGAAGTACAAACGTATTGAGGAGTCATTCGGATGATTGGGAAATCATTATATCTCTGCATGCGATAATGGAAGAAAGCGGGGTGGGGTAGTCAGGAGATCCCGATGGGCTCATAACCCGTAGATCGATGGTTCAAATCCATCCCCCGCTATCTTAATCTTCTTGTTCTAAATTTTTAGGAATTGCATTCTTTATATCTTGGATCATCTCTTCAAAGCTGGTTTTAATCCCATGTTTTGAGAAGAAGGTCGATATATTTTTTATATCCCTCTTGAGGAACTCCGTTGCCATAGGATGATCTATATCCACGGCTTGCGCTAGATCTATAAAATAAACCCTTCTTCTATGGTATAGTATGTTGTACTCGCTAAGATCAGAATGTACCAGCCTTGCAGAAAGCATCTTCTTAATTCCATCGAGCGTCATGGTATATATCTCCTCGGTGACCTGAACATCCTTTAACTGGGGCGCAGGCTTTTCTTTTGTTCCAATATAACCTTCAACCAGTATGTTCTTGAAGAAACCAATTGGCCGTGGTACGGGCACGTGCTTTTCATATAAAGTAAGCATATTCGTATACTCTTTCCTTACCCACAATGAGATGATGCTCATTCTGTCAATGCGCTGCTTCACAAATCTCTGATCACCTTCTATGTATTCCCTTATGTTCATGAACTTGAGCGTAGACATCTTAAATACTTTTACTACAACGTATCTCTTGTCGCTGACTGCACGGAAAACTACAGACTCCTTGCCTGTAGATATTGGAAAATCGAGATAATCTATACTGTACCTTGAAAATGCGTACTTAATTGCTTCTAGAGTTCTACGATCAAAAACAAGGTCAAGGGTCTTTCTATCAAGGTTAGATCTGAAAGCAAATTCATCAAGTTTTATTAATTGTTTCAGGGCAGATTCATCTATCTTTTACCACCTCTACTTGAAAATATCAATTACTTCAGGGAGCATATGATTTCTGCTGAGGTAGCTAGCCTGTGTCTTAGTGTACCTATAGACAACATCCGCTTTTTCGGGCTGGAACTCCCATGGCTTTACTATAACAAGATCCTTTTCCCTAATCCACATTCTCTTCCTCATCCTACCAGGGATCCTGGCATTTCTTGTATATCCGTCTTCGCACATCACTGATAATCTAGACGCACCTTCCATCTTCTCGACAATTCCAAACATTTCCCCTTTTTTCTTGTTTGGAAGGATAACTCTCCCAAGTGATTCTTCTTCTTCATTAAATTGATCTTGATCGACGTTAACGTCCTTATCTTCGTCTTCAGTTTTATCTGGGCTCATTCGTAACTGTATGTATAACAGATATAAAAATATGGTATTATTTATGACGTAGAATTTTATAACTCTGCATCAGGAAATTACTGCTTCACACTTATAGTGTTTATATTGAAGTACCTAGACACAGCGTCCCTGAACAGCTTAATGTTTTTGCCCTCCTTCCCTATCACTTTGCCTATTTCCTCTTGCTTGACACCAACAACTATATCAGTTCTATTATTCTTCCAGCTGATCTGAATTTCATTTACTCCGTACCTGAAGAATATATTCCTCACAAAGGTGAGAAGGTCCCTTGATATCTCAGCAACTAGTATATGTTTATTGATCTTATCCTTCAAGTCAGAAATGACGTCTTTGTTTTTCTTGAACATCTCAGCCATCTTATGCTCTCCAACAATGAAGAGTGCCATATCCTCGTTCTCGACACATTCCATTAATTCAACCTTAGCTATCTTCTCAAATATGGCAATATGCGCCATAATTTCATTATCAACGGTTATCTCCTTCATCCCTATTCCTCATTTCTTGGTTTTCGGATAGCCTTTATATATAATGTCTACCGCACCTGTACCGAGGGTTATGGGCTGTCCTACTATAATATTTTCTGCAACCCCTGCCAGCTTATCGACCTCTCCCATGATGCCAGCCCTGAGGAGGTGTTTTGTAGTTATTTCAAAGGCTGCCCTTGCTAAGACACTGCTCTTCCTGCCAGAAATACCTGTTCTTCCAACTGCACGTACTGACCCGCTGAAGGTCATCATGTCTGCTACAAGCATTAGATGCCTCACATCGACGTTAAGCCCCTGTTCCTGAAGCGTTCTTTGGGCCTCGTTAAGTATTGCATTCCTCGCTGCTTCTATACCTAGAACAGTAGCTATTTCAACTATGTCATTGGTATATGTTCTCGTAGGATCTACTTCATCTACTTCAAGTACGTCTTTGAGATTTGAGCCTTGTGTATAAATAACCCACCTGTGCTCCTTTCCCTCTACTCTGGCAATCGCCCTCTTTATGCCAGATATGCCTTTAATCGGGAGTGCCTTTATCTGCTCCTGGAGCAAATAAAGTTTCTTAAACGACTCTTGTTGTGGCTTCACTATTATCTGACCAGACTCCTCCATCACAGTTACACCCTTAACCTTGTAGATGGCGTTTACAAGATCATCTTGGTTTATGAGCCTGTCATTCATCTTGTTCGGATCTGGCCTAACCGTTATTGTAAGCTCGCCGATATCAGTTATTATATCTGCAACATCACTAACGCTTGTATTTTCCAGCCTTTTAACGACATCCATGACAACTTCATCGTTAGTTTCAAATTCTGGCTTTAGGTATATTGTCATGGATGGCGTACTCGGAATTCTCCTTGCATCGACTATTTCAATTAGTCTTGGCAGGCCAAGGGTGACGTTCATTTCCCTAACGCCGGCGAAGTGGAACGTTCTCATGGTCATCTGAGTGCCCGGTTCACCTATACTTTGCGCGGCAATTATACCTACAGCTTCATAAGGATCTATTAGCTCGTCCTGGATCTCCTCGCCTATTCTCTTCAGTATCTCTCTGTATTTCTTTTCTCCCCATTCTTCCTTTCTGCGAAGTATTTCCTCAGCGACAGACTCAGGTATATTGTAACCAAGCTTTTTTGCCTCCGCTATAACATCAAGCACCTGCGACGAGACCTTTTTTTCGTATTCATACTTCTCCCTTATTTCCGCTGTCTCTCTCTCTGCTATGGCGTATGTCAAAAGTTCATCGATCCTCTTTCCAGATGATCTAAACTCCATTATTGAAATAGGTTCAATTTTCTGTATTTTTTCGATTTCCATTATAGATTTAAGGCCTGATTTCTTTTTCTGAATTACATCGGATTCATTTGAATATGGCGCTACCGAGGATATCGATACGTGGTATGTGAATCTCTTTTTATCTGAAGTCACATAACCTTCAGTAATTCCCTTTGGCACCTCAAAATCAACAGCGTATTTAGCAGGTACAGACTTGGATAAGAGGGACATATTCTTGGCTGTATCTTTCCATATGATCACTTCCGTAAGTATCACCTCCCAGCGTTTTCATCGAACAGAATATAGTTGATGTCTATTGCCCTGCCTTTTTCGCTTCTAGTTGGGTCGATTCCGTCTTCACCGTATTTAATCTGTATGAGCGATCCCACGGTATCCTTGACTTGCCTCTCCTCATCTACTTTTAGATCCTCAAATGCATTAATCAGACGCCGCTGCATGTACCCACTTCTCGAAGTTCTTACTGCCGTGTCAACTAAGCCTTCCCTTCCGCCAATACTGTGGAAGAAATATTCTGTTGGAGTAAGACCAGTCATATATGAAGATTTAACGAATCCACGTGCATCAGCGCCAATGTCGCCCCTCTTGAAGTGGGGCAGCGTCCTGTTGTAATAACCTCTGTTTAACCGGCCTCCTCTTACAGACTGCTGGCCCACAATACCGGCTACTTCTGATATGTTAAGCATGGTAGCTCTGGCCCCTGACCTAGCCATTATGACAGATGGTACGCTTAAACCCAAGTACGAACTAGCTATCTTTCCTGATTCATCCCTTACCACACCAGCCTCCGACAATATCTCTATCTCAAGGGTGTCTTCAACCGATCTTCCTGGTGCAGGTTGAAGCTCGCCACGCTTGTAGGTTTCTATAAGCTTATTTATACGATCCTCGGCCTGGTTGACAAGCTCTTCAATTCTAGCTGTAGCACTATATGGGATATCGTAATCACTTATACCTGTCGAAAATCCGTAATAAGTTATAAAGCCTACAGCGAGCCTAGTCATGCGGTCGATGAACTTCGCAGCCTCGTTCGGGCCAAATTTCCTAAATATTTTGTCAATGATTGCTCCCGAGAACGGGGATATCGCAGCTTCATCTATTGTTCCGTGGATGAGTTTACCATCGACTATAGTTACGTAAGTATCCTCCTTTTCCTTTTCGTACTCACATGTTTCCGAGGATCCAGAACACAGTTTGCTGCGGAATCTAAGGTTTAGCCCCTTTGGGAGTATAGTTGAAAATATATTTCTACCAGAATAATATTTCTTGCCATTTACAATGGTAGCATCGGGTATAAGATCCGGATCGACATAGCACATAATGTGTATCATTTCTTCCTGCGTGAACAAGGGATTGTTGTGCGTAAGGAGAAACATAGCCGTTACGTGATCATGTATTCCACCTATGATCGGGCGGCCAAACCTAGGAGACATTATCTGCTCTTGAACTTTCATTATTATCCTTGCTTCTGCGCGTGCTTCCTCCTTCTGAATTACGTGCAGGTTCATTTCATCACCATCAAAGTCTGCATTGTATGGTGTACATACGGCAAGATTGAATCTAAATGTCTGCCCTGGAAGCACACGGACAGTGTGGCCCATCATCGACATCCTGTGGAGGGACGGTTGCCTGTTAAATAGCACGATATCTCCTTCCATTAGCTGCCTTTCGACTGTCCAACCTATTTCGATCCTGTTTGCATTTTCCTCTGCATTCTGATCAGTAATCTTTATCCTTCTGCCATCAGGCCTTATCACGTAGTTGACCCCAGCCATATATTTACCATATTTATCCCTAGGGTTTCTGCCGCGCTTTATGAATTCTCTCATTTCATCAATGTTGAATTGATTCACAATTACGGGTACTGTAAGTTCTCTTGCAGCCTTCTCTGGTACTCCTACTTCGTTAACCGAAAGGTAAGGTTCTGGGGATATAACCGTACGAGATGAGAAATTGACTCTTTTACCTGATAAGTTTGACCTGAAACGCCCTTCCTTCCCCTTAAGACGCTGTACAAGCGTCTTCAGAGCACGTCCTGATCTATGCCTAGCAGGAGGTATCCCAGGCGTCTGATTATCGAAATAAGTCGTAACGTGAAACTGAAGCAGATCCCATAGATCTTCTATAATCAGCTGTGGAGATCCGTTATCCCTACTTTCCCTCAACCTCTGGCTTATCCTTATTATATCGACAAGCTTGTGTGTTAGATCATCTTCACTTCTCTCTCCTGTTTCAAGGGTGATCGACGGCCTTACGTTGATTGGAGGTACTGGTAATACCGTCAAAATCATCCACTCTGGTCTTGCTGTCTTAGGATTAAAACCAAAGAAGACAAGATCATCATCAGGTATTCTTTCCAGCCTTTCTCTTATTTCCTTTGGGGTTATCTTTACATTCGTGCCTTCCTCCCTAAAAGTAGTAGGCTTGTCTAGGATTATTTTGCTCTGCTGCGCACCACAGTGTGGACATACCATACGCTGGGATGCCAAATCTACGAACCGCTTAGTCATAAGTTCGATATCTTCCGGATCACCCGTCTCAAAATCTACTTTTTGGACTTCAGGCAAATAGGTCTTGATCTCGTCGTCCGTAAGCTTTATTCTCCCGCACGACTTGCAAGTTGCATCAAGAAACATTTTTATTTCTTTCACGAAGCCTACATGAACAACGGGCATAGCAAGTTCTATGTGACCAAAGTGACCAGGGCATTCATCTACCTTCCCGCCACAAGTAGCGCACCTGAGGCCTGGTTCTATAACACCCATATGCAAATCCATAAGCCCGTGTTCAATTGGATACCCATCATCATCATAGGTATCAGCGGTTATAACTTTCACCTGACTCAACTTTCTTATCTCGTCTGGAGAAAGAAGCGCAAATTTAATACTTGAAATTCTTTTAGAAATTCCCATCATTTCATATCACCCAACATAAGACGCATAACAACACCGAGAGATATCAGCTCATCCCTCATGAGCTTAAAGGCGTAACTGGTCTCTATTGGATAGATGTTACCTGTATTGCCGCAAACTGGACACCGAAGAGTTCCCTTTCTCCTGTCGTATATTGCTATATGCCCACATGAAGGGTTACCACACACGTAAAGTACGGTGCCATCGCTCTGATCTAGCAAGCGATCCTTTATTACCATTGCAGCCCCATGCGCAATTAACGTATCTCTTTCCATTTCTCCGAACCTTAAACCACCCTGCCTGGATCGGCCTTCGGTTGGCTGCCTGGTAAGTATTTGGACAGGCCCCCTAGACCTGGCGTGGAATTTACCTGCTACCATGTGGTGCAACTTCTGGTAATATATTACACCCACAAATATGTCGGCCCTGAACTTACGTCCGGTTATTCCGTCGTACATAACCTCTGTTCCAGACTTCCTAAAACCATATTTGACAAGTTCGTCCCTGAGGCTCTTTTCTGGTTCCCCGCTGAAAATTGTACCATCGATGAACTTGCCCGTCCTTGAGGCTATTTTCCCTCCAATCATCTCAAGTATATGGCCAACGGTCATCCTTGACGGTATAGAGTGCGGGTTGAATATAAGATCCGGTATTATACCTTCCTCGGTAAACGGCATATCTTCCTGCGGAACTACTAATCCAATGACGCCTTTCTGACCGTGCCTAGAGGCAAATTTATCCCCTAGTTCAGGAATCCTTTCGCTCCTTACCTTTATTTTAACGACCCTGCTATTACTCTCTGAAACTGTGAGAAAAACGTTGTCTACATAACCGCTTTCGTTTGGTCTCATCGTAACAGAAGACTCCCTTCTTCTCTGCGGACCGAGCCTTTCCTCTCCTTCCTCTAGGAATCTCGGCGGTGAGGTCTTTCCTATGAGGACGTCAGAGCCTTCTACATATGCTTCTGGGTATATTATTCCACTTTCGTCGAGGTTCTTATAATACTCTTCCGCCCTGGCCCCTATTACGTCGTGAGTGGGAATTTCGAACTTATCTTCCTGACCGCCGGGGTATCTTCGCTCTTCAGCTGAATAAGTCCTGAAGAATGTGCTTCTTCCTAGTCCACGGTCTATTGCAGCCTTATTTATAACCAGTGCATCCTGTATGTTGTAACCTTCATAGGATAGAACGGCCACTACAAAGTTCTGCCCTGCTGGCCTTCTGTCGTAATGCGTGTATTCCATCACACGAGTACGTACAAGCGGAACCTGAGGATAGTGAAGCAGGTGTCCTCGCGTATCGGGTCTTATCCTCACATTAGATTGAGCAAAGCCAAGAGACTGCTTTGCCATCGCAGATGCAATAGTTATTCTTGGTGAAGAATTATGCTCAGGATACGGAATTATCGATGCTACAACACCAAGTATCATTGCTGGGTCTATTTCTAAATGTGTGTGCTCCGGAGTTATAAGCGATGGGACTTCGAATTTGTTGTAACAGAATCCGCACTCAAGGATAATATTATTGGAGCCTGGGTTAGACCAGTCAACCATAGATCTGTATAGGTAACTCGAGCAGTGTGGGCATTTTTCGGGTATATTATAGGCATACACTGCTACGTATGCATCTTCCTCTTCTTCTGCATCAAGCCATTCTAATGCACCAACCTTAACAAGGTCTTCGAAGCTGTACTCGTCCTTCCTCAGCTTCTCTATCATGTCTTCGGTTATCACGGTACGGCCGTCCTTAAGAACAAGAAGCGGCCTTCTCAACCTGCCCCTATCGCAGTTAACAATGACCTCATTTGTGTTATCATCATACCTTACATTGATCTCGTCCGATATACGCCCTGCACGACGTTCTTCTCTTAATCTCCGGACAAGATACCTTGGATCGTCGTGGTAACCCACGAAATCTCCATTGAGATATACTCTGCCCTTGTTTGGGCTTTCCTCTAGGACCTCCTTAACGTCCATACCTTTCAGGATCTCCATCACAGTTTCAGAATCTATTCCTTGAGTTACGTTGATGAGAAGGGCTGCGTTTTTAACAAGGCCGCAGTTTTGGCCTTCTGGAGTTTCGTTGGGACATATCCTCCCCCACTGAGTAGGGTGTAGATCACGAGCTTCGAAGTGAGGCTGTGTCCTGGTAAGCGGAGATATTATTCTGCGCAGGTGACTTATTGTACTTAGATTAGAGACTCTATCAAGTAATTGCGATACTCCAGTACGGCCACCGATCCAATTTCCTGTTGACATAGCATGCAGTATTCTTTGCGTCAGCAGATCCTGCCTTACGGCTGGCCGAATCTTTATCCCTCTCTTCCTGTTGTAAGTTTTTTCTAGCTGATATTTTAGGTCCTTCATCACGGATTGGAATGCACTCCTGAACAGTTCGTCCATAAGGTCCCCGGCAAGCTTTATCCTCTTATTTGCCAGGTGGTCTTTGTCGTCTTCCTTCCTTATGCCTAGGCTTAGTTCAAGTAGAGAACGGGCCATCCTTCCAAGATAAATAGCCTTTCTAATCCTATCAGATGCTGAATCGCCCAGATGTGGAAGAAGTGAATGATCAAGCATCTGAGATATCTTCTTGTCCCTAAATTCCTTCGCCTGGCCTGCAGCAAACCTCTTTTCTAAGTATGATATAGCGTCCTCAGTCGTATTTACCCCGTTCGGCGGCAAAATCTTTGGGTTTTTAGAATCCTCTATGTTGGCGTATATGATCGGCTCCATTTCAGGAACTGATGCTATTGCATCGTGGACGTCTACATCACGTTCAAGACCTAATGCTTTCATAAGTATAACTAGTGGCACTGTTCCGGCGACGCTTGGAATCGATACATTTATAGTTCCGTCTGAGCCCTTTTCCATAGATGTTAGGGCACGGAAACCTCCACGCTGTGAGAATACCTTGGCGACCTCAACTTTACTCTCATAGCGATCCTCCCATTCAACCATTATCTTGTTGGGAGCCAGATCTTCCAGGGAAACGATCACTCTCTCAGATCCGCCTATTATAAAGTAACCTCCTGGATCGTCAGGGTCTTCACCAACATATTGGAGTTTTTCCCTGCGCGAAAGGCCAATTGGGCCATTGTTCTTCTCAATATACTGATCTAAATTGCCTTCAGCCAACGTGCATATTTTGGATCTTACCATCACAGGTATGTCTCCAACTTTTATGGTTTCGCTTCCCTTTTCTATACCGTCCTCAACTATTCTGAGCTTTAAAGTAACCGGAGCCATATAATTTAGGTCTCTAAGACGTGCCTCATTTGGCGTTATCTGGTTCGAAGCGCCGGAAGCTTCTTTTATTTCAGGCTTACCGACAAATATTGTTTGTTCTCCGACATAATGCCCGTTTTCTCTTACACGGCCATAGTATATCCTTATGTCGTGCCCACCAGTCTTAGCTGGATCCAAAACAAAAAACCCCGGGTCTGCATCGTCCGATACCTTAGTCTCGTCTACGATCTGCTGCATAACGCTGTTGGGGTTATCAGAGCTTGCATAAAAAGAATTCATTGAATCGAGCTGATGATTTACAATTCCATATTTTTTAAAATAAGCATCAACAATCTCTCTCACTTAAACACCTCAGATGCTACAACGCGATAGTAAACAGAATGGCCCATTGTTGGGCTGTTCCTTATTATCTTAATAACCGTACCATCCTTTATCTTGCCATGAATTGCCTCCAAAGCCTTTATTACAGGATCGTTTGGACTTATTCTCGGCAAAAATTCCTTTTCAATACCAAGTTCCTTCAGTATGGTTTTCTCCTCCTCTTCACTCACAATATGATGTTCCGGAACGAGATTATGATCTAATACATTAAATTTTGCCATCTTCTTCCACCACGCGTGAACGGGCCCGAGGGGGTTCGAACCCCTGACCACCTGGTTAAAAGCCAGATGCTCTACCTGGCTGAGCTACGGGCCCATAATTAGAAGCCTACATAACGAGGCGATTAATAAACATTTTTAGGCTTGATCTCATTAATGGATTATTCCGGTTCAACCGCCTTGTATCTCTTAAGCGAAATTTCGAAGATCTCTCCAGACGATCCAAGCGTGTTCAGTATTTCATCAGTAGTGCTTTGATCTATCCCCATATTCTTAGCTGCTATAACAATGTCTTCATACTTGCAGCCTTTTCCATCCGTATCGTTTTCCTTTATGTAATTCAGTATCTTCGATCTAACTTCCGGCAATTGGGTAGGAGTCGAAACCGAATAAATTGCTGTTTCTATTGCTTCAAGTATTCTCTGATAATCGTATCCTGGAAAATTTTTGATCGATGAAATAGCAGCCTCAGCTTCAACTCTTGAATACCCTAAGCTTATCAATTCATCTGCTTTAGGATCCTGAAGCTTCTGGGCTTCTCTAATTGCATATATTCTGCGCTTGGCAAAGTAATAAGCCTTCAGAGTCCATAGCCTAAGAGCATCTTCTCCTGTTTTAGAAACAAGCTCTGGTCTGATTGAAAAAAGATATACTCCTTCAGATGTGCGGTACGGGTTTATCTTGCCCATAACCATGGCCTTGTCATCTACTTCCAGCGAGTCAACCATTGCCTTTTCTTCTGGATTAAATCCTCCTGAAAATGCTGTAACATAAAAGCTTCCTATGGGATCAGCTAGCGATATTCTAGCCATTCGATCATCGCTTTGCTTTGATGAGACAGTGCCAGCTATCAATATCCTTTTCGCGGATAATCCAAGCGGAGTTATAACGATCGACTTCCCATTTTCTTCGCTCACCTTTGATTCCCTTAACTCAACAGAAAATATCCAATAATCCTGCTCTCTCTTGTTCATCATTGGAACTCCTCCTGTATTGTTTTTTCTATGTCCTTTACAGAATCTGCATCTGCTTCCTTGATTGAACTCGCGTTCATGGTGATCTTATCATCCCGCAGCCTAAGATCACCCGTTACTGATAGGCATTTCCCAAGTATGTTCTTCTTTATGAGCATGTTAGGATTCATGGAAAATGCCTGCGATTTGAATTCCTCAGTATCCATCTTTATGTATGGCAAAAAGCTGTCCTTGTTCAAATAACAGGTAAGCGAACCAGTGCCGTCTGAGAGTAAAAAATAACCAAAAATATCTAAGTATACGGGGGCCCGTGGATGATCCTTACATTTGCCATCTTCAAGTATCTTCTTACAAATGCTGCACTTCGTGAATATTCTACTTCCCTGTCCCACGCTGACTGCAAAACCCGTTATAGTCACACCGCCTATCGGTGATTTTATCTCTGCAATAAAAATTGGCCTTGATCCTACTTCAATCTGTGCTTGAACATTATCGATGCTTGAGTTTTCTCCTATTGATATGCCCATGTACCCGTTGTACTGAGATACCCTCGCATTTTCCACTCTAACTATCTCACCATCTTTCAAGGGTTTTCCAAATGATGATATTCTTACCTTTGCGGTTTCGTCTTCTATGAATCCTTGATAAACTATTTTCGATCCCCTATCACTGTCATAGTTTTTTTCCTTTATTCCGGAGATTCTGCCTATCACAGATACATACGGTGTCGTAAGGGAAAGATCCCTAAGTTTAACAAGCTCCACAGTCCTCTTCACTTCTAAATATTCGTCTGGCTTTAAAACTACCTGTGATCGGCTATCTACGTATATTCTGATCTTTCCGTTGTATAGACTAGAGTAGCAATTCTTTATTTCCACTACATCACCACTCTTTACGGCTGCCGGAAAAGACCAGGCAGTAAACGATACGGTACCGGTATCATCGCCGATTATTCCATAGAAGTATGTCGTTTCTCCCCTGTCGTTTTTTATAGTCTTTTTATTCAAAGACAAGACCTTGACCTTAAGATCTAACCCCTGCCTTGCTGCATCTATATTTGCAATTTTTGACAGCATAACAATACCAATCATCCTGCTTATTTCAAATACCTATTTATTCTTTTTAATGGAGTGCCTCGGTTCCTAGGTAAAATAATCTCTAGACTTGTGATAATTAGTAGCAATACTTAAATGCGATTAAAACTATTCATTTTTGATGGAAATTGAGCAAAGAAGGTGAAAAAAATTTAGAGCCTATATACAACAAGTCCATTAATTTTCAAGGTAAATTTAGGATTGCTTCGAATGTACGTATAAAAGGGTTATCAGGAAATGAACACTTTTTTGATTTTGCTATTATAAACGAAGATGGAACGACCATACCCATCATGATAGCTAAAGATACCCTTGATTCCGCACTTCTAAAGGAATTTGAGAAAAAGTCGCTTGATGTTCAGTCGAGAATAAAAATTGTTGTCCTTCATTATGGCCCTGCCATACTTCAAGAATTGAATGAATTGATGTGGGATGGGAACATAATCGTATTTATTCCTAACACATTGTTCAATTCATATGACGATAGTTTATTGAGCCTGGATGAAAATAGGCCTATAAAAGAAAATGATTCCACGAGATATAAGGACAATTTATCTTTGCTAAAGAAAAAGCGTACGAGATTGGCCATGGTATTAGAAATGCTCTCTTATCTTAAAGATGCTGAAGGAGGCCTTCCCTTAACACGATTGTTTTTCAGATGTAATTTAAATTACAAAAAAGGCGAGGAAATAGTAAAGGGGCTACTTGATTCTGGTATGGTAAAGATTAAAAACGGTAGAAGACAAAAAAATGTGATGATAACGCCACTCGGGGAGAATTTCCTCCGCAATTATTCAAAACTTCATAGTGAACTCCATAAAATCTAGGGATTCCTTAAATTCGGCTTTGTCAAATATCCATCGATATTTGGCTTCCTGCCATCTGCTCCACATCTTTTGACTGCTTCACAGCTTCACCTGGCAGGCCTTTATGGGATCGTTTCAGACATGTCCGATACCTGAATGCAATGTTTATGCATGCATTCACATCACGGTCTATCTCAAGACCGCAGGAATCACACTTCAGGATCCTGCCATGCTCTATTCGGGTCAGTGACCCACATACCGAGCACATCCTGCTGGTGTTCCTTGTTTCCTTTCTTGTCAGCTCTATGACAGGAAGGCCTTCCCATGATGCCTTATACATTACCTGGGATGCAAGCATTCCATATGGAAACGCATTCTTAAGAAGGAACCTGTAATCCTTCCCTTTTCCATCGCCCTTCTTTGTAATCTGATTTATTCCTATAATGTTCTCAAGGACGATCATCTCTTTTTTCGTGGATGCGTTAGAGACAATTGCCTTGCTTGTTTCATGCATGATCTGCTTTACCCTGTTTCTTTCCCTCTTTCCATACTTTGATAAAATCTTCTCTCGAATCCTCCTGTCATTCCTGTGGAAATGGGATTCCTTCTTCCTGTAGCGTTGCTTGATCTCAACTATATTCGAGAGATCGTATATTTCATGATGGAATTCATTCCCTACTGTTATATTCCTTAAATTCCGATCAACACCGACTGTAGTGGTGCATTCAATAGCATCGACATCCCTCCCTATGGTGAGAGAGAGTGTGTACGCCGACAAAGCAAAAGAATGCACTTTCACCATCGATGTTGCATCTCTTACATATGCATTCAGTGGTATGCTTTCGTATTCCCTATTGGCTATTGGGATCATTATGTTTCCGCCAACTATCTTAAACCCATAATATGTGGATAGCATTGGTTTCTCGACGTGAGGCACGGTTGCCTTCTGCTTTTTCTTCAATCTTTTCCTGTATGTCTTCACAAGTGCAACTGCCTTGTTAATGGCTTCTATATAATAATACGAAGGTATCTCGTATTCCTTAAGTTTATGATAAACTTCATTCGATACAGAATTTCTTGATGTAAGATTCTTCTCAATCATAATATTTATCGTGAAATTGACCATATCAGTAAACTTATGCATAAGCACCTTCAGGTTATCAGAAGGATAGAAATACTGTTTTACGGCCTTGAAAGCGTACACAAATACATATACCACTATCATACATAAATTTACTTACAGGTCAAAGGATTAATAGATCAACTAAGATTTGCAAATGTCTTAAATTCAAAAAGTTTATATTGTAGTACCTCTCAATTATATCTTTGCCTTTATCTGTTATGGTAAAGGTGTGCTTTGCTTTATTTTGGTACGTCTTTATCAAACCAGCATTAGATAAATCTTGTGTTAGGGATTTGATAAACTTGTAATTCGTATTGGAACTAAATATTAATTTCGTAATTCCTACTTCTCCGTTATTGGTGTAGATTATTTTAAGTATATCTAACATAATTTCGTTCCTTTCCCTGTTTCTTTTCACAAAATGAAAATTAAGATTTCTTTGCATAAAAATAAACTGATTTCAAATTAATAAATATTTTGTAATTCAAATTCCAAAATTTTACACAAAAATTCGTAGCATTATACTATACGCACGAGAAGGGCTGGGCATCTCTAGTTAGTTGATATTCTTCCGGTTTTAGTTGTTAATACAATCTTATTTGAGCTAATTTGTTATAGATGTTATAGATCCTTTATCATTATACAATAAAAAATTAAAGATAAAGTATAAAAATTAAATCAACTTGGTTTTGAAGTAATCTATAGGCGATCTAAATCAAACCTTCGGACCTATTGCTTGAGCCTGGCCTCTGCTAGCTGCTTTACGGCTTCATCTCTTCCTTTAAATCCATGGAATTTCATAAATTTGCCTTTTTCGAGCTCCTTGTAGTGTTCAAAAAAGTGCTTGAGCTTGTCCTTTTGGTATTCAGGTATATCACTTTCGTTTCTAACTATCGATGAAGCTGGATCTACCTTATCAACAGGGACTGCTAGTATCTTATTGTCTTCTCCTTCTTCATCATTCATTTCTGCAACTCCTATGGCACGGCACCTCACTATTATTCCTGGATTTATTGAAACAGACGAAAATACAAGAACGTCTAATGGGTCTCCGTCCTTTCCTCTTGTGTCTAAAGCAAAGCCATAATTGGCAGGATAGGTCATAGCTGTGAAAAGAACCCTATCCAAAACTATATTATCCAATTCCTCTTTATATTCATACTTACAATTGCTACCCATTGGTATTTCTATCATTACGTAGAAACTTTCTGGAAAATCCTCAGTCTGCTTGTTTTTCATGCATGCTTTAGCCTATCTTTATATTAAAATTTAACTTAATTGCGCTTTCGAAACATAATTAAAATTCTAAAAATTAAACCGCATTCGTAATTTCCACTGCGCTCACTGGTTGTAATCAGCAAGCTAATGATTTTCAAGTAGAATGGGCCCGACCGGATTCGAACCGGTGATCTCCGCCTTGTAAGGGCGACGTCGTAACCACTGGACTACGAGCCCTTAATAGGTGATTTGGATTTAATTTAAAAATCTATTCCTCTCCTTGCTAGTATTCCTCTCTGGTAGGGATGTTTAGGGGATGAGACCTCAGTAACGAGATCGGCTCTGTCCATAATCTCTTTAGGCATCTTCCTTCCAGTAAATACGAGTTCCGTGTGCTCCGGTTTCAATTCAAATATCCTCATAACTTCATCCATTTTTAATAAAGAGTAATATAAAGCCACATTTATTTCATCATATATAAATATGTCCCATCTTCCTGTCTTTAACTCTTCTAATGATCGATTAAAATGGTTAAGTACTGCCTCTCTGTATTCACTCGGTGGATTTCCTTTTTCACAAATTAATACGTTTTTAACCTTTTTTAAGTCTTCATCTGGGATGTCTCCCTTCCATGCTATAAAATAGGGCATGCCAACGAAGTCCACGATAAGTCCATCATCGAACTTTATAGCTGATTTATTTTCTCCATATGTACCAAGCTTCATAAACTGTAGCACATATACTCTGTACCCCCAGCCAAGGGCCCTAAATGCAAGCCCAAAAGCTGCAGTAGTTTTCCCCTTTCCGTCACCGGTAAATACATCGATAAGACCAAGTTTTCCATCTTGCATACTGAATGTTTTATCATTATTCTGTATTTAAAACATGGATAAAGCCAAATGTAATAAATCCATTAAATATGCTAGTGTATGCTTCACCTTATAGTAGCAGATTCTGAACTCGAAACTATACCAGAAGAGATGTTAGATGATCCAGGAGTTAGAAGATTTGCTAAGAAAAGAAATAAAAGAGTTGACAGGATGATACTTGACTCAAATTATATGCACGCATTTATAGATAAATATTATCCAGGTGAATCTAAAAGAAGAGGCAGGCCAGACATTATATACATCCTTCTTGAGATGGCACAAGAATCCATACTTAATAGGAAAAACCTATTAAGAACATATATTCACACGCGGAACGATTTTGTAATAAAAATAAGTCCTATAACGAGAATGCCTAAATCTTATAACAGATTTATCGGACTGTTTGAAGACCTCTTCGAGAAAGAGATCATAACTAACAATGGAAAGACATTGCTTTCGCTCGAAAGAATGAAACTAGACGAACTTCTTGAATCCTTAAAAAAAGATAGAACGATACTACTTCATCCAAAAGGTGAGTTTAAAAAGCCTTCGGAATTTATAAGTACAGAAGATATCGCAGCAATTATAGGCGGGTTTTCAGAGGGAGATTTTAGGTCGGATGTTTCAAATATTCCAGAGAAATACTCTATATTCAGGGATGAGCTTACGATATGGTCTGTTGGATTAGAGATCGTTGCGAGCTATGAAAGAGCAATTGGTCTTCTATAGTTGGTATTTATTCTTTCCTGCTCACGTCAAAATATTCTTTGGAGAGAAAGAGTAAAATATAGCCGCAATATAGCGATTCCACGGATAGGTGGCAGAGTGGTCATGCGTGGGACTGCAGATCCCATTTACTAGGGTTCAATTCCCTACCTATCCTTAATGCAATTAAGTGCAATAATATTTATTTAAAGAAAAGAGTAAGCATCTTAACATTTCTAATCTATATTAATTATATTATCACTTTTTTTCATTGCTACTATGTGTTCTTTTAGCATAGTTTTAGATGTCTCCCCAGCAACATTAGTAGGGCTATTCATTGGTGGCATCCTTTTGTTAGGTATATCTCTAATATATGTTTTTATATATTCAAAACCATAATATTCGAATATATCCTTTATAGCATAGGATGTTGGAAGTATAACAGTATTTACTATTCTATTAGCAACTACGTGAAATGCGTATCCATTGTTTTTTAATATCTTGCCAACATATTTTATTGACATTTGCAAATCATGGTAATGACACTTCTATCGCACATTTCTTGTTCTTTTTTTCTATTTCTTATATAGCTTTGTTCGATAATAGGGTGTTTCATGTTTTAGCAAGAGACGATTTTCATTATCTACCTTGGCTTTTCCCCCGCTTCTCTGTTTGATATCACCACGAGATTGTACGTAATTGCTTTCAGGCCTATCGCAGTATCTTAGTGTCTGTTCACAGTGTACCTGATATTCTCGCACTTCAGTATCTCTTCAAGTATGCCGAAAGTACGCTCTATTTCCCATCTAAGAGGATACATTGAAGCATTTTCTTTTCTCAGGTCAATACCTATTTTCCTGTTTACGGGTAACCTATCAGGAATAATTCCCCCTCTTTTATTGGTATCAATTATTGGTAAAGGATGTGTGTTCTCAAACACAAAGTCATAAATATCAGATGCATCGTAAGCAGAATCTGCAAGAATATATGAGAAATTTCTAATAGAATTTACCATATCGGTGATACAAACGAATCATGCATATTTCCCTTTGTAACAAGTCATTCCATTATAATGGGATAATCTATATCAATTGACATATGGCATTTTCTACCATAAGACCATCCCTTTGTGGTCTTAGACCATCCGGATATAGGGTCTTTGTAATTACCCATACTTTTCTCCTCACTGCAGTTGAATGCTTGCATATATGGATCATAAAAGAATCTATTGTAACAATGGTTTCTATTGAATAAAGAGTGGTAATTTCGTTGTTTACTGCATGGAGGTCTATCATTCTGGCTCTTCGTCAAGGACAATATCATTATGTTGAATTTTTTTCATTTTATTATGTATAAAAATACCACCAACTATTACCCATATGGCAAATGCAATAGGCATTATAGCAAGCAGAAATGTCATTCCGACTAAAGAGTATTCGATAAAGTTTTCAATTTACGTGAGTAGTAAAAGGACTCCTAGTGAGGGAATCGATCCCATGGGTATAGCTTATCGCCATAATCCACCATCTATGTAAAACCTCTTTTTTCCCATCCTTCACTGAAAAGATTGAAATCCTTGTTTGTCTCATCAGCAAGATAGTCTTTCACGCGATCCTTGAGTGATATTCCTATTCCCGGTCTTTGTTCTACCTTCTCATAACCTGATATTATTTCAGGTTTGCTGTCCACAATATCCCACGTCCACTCGGGATAGGCGTACTCGTCGAACATTTCCTGGATCTTAAGGTTAGGAAGTGTCGCATCGAACTGCATTGTAATAAAAGTATTCACCGGACCTTCAGCTTGATGGGGGGCTATTGCAATGTTATAAGCCTCTGCCATTGAGGCTATTTTCTTAGCTTCAAAGAGGCCACCAGTATTAATAACATCTGGCTGAGCAATGTGAATTGCACCTAGTTCAAATGGTTTAATAAAATCAAACCTCGTAACATATCTTTCTCCCGCCGCTATTGGGATACTAGTGGATCTGGCTATCATCGCCATTCCTTCGATGTCTTCTGGAATTACTGGCTCTTCAAACCAACCTATATTTTCAAAACCTTCTAGATATTTGGCAATCTTTAAAGCTGTAGATCTATTGAACCTACCGTGTCCTTCTATTAAGAGTTCTACGTTCTTGCCAACTGCATCGTGGACAGATTCAATTATATCTCTTGCTCTATTCCATTCATTATCGTCAAGAAAACCAGATCCCGCTCCAAAAGGATCAAATTTAAGGGCTCTATATCCCCTTGATACAACACCTGATGCGAGTTTTTTCCAATCATCAATGGTGTCTGCTGAAGTATACCAACCATTGGCATATACTTTTATTCTATCTCTAAATTTTCCTCCAAGAAAAGTATAAACTGGGCATCCAAAGTGTTTACCCATTATGTCCCATAATGCTGTTTCTATTCCACTCATTAAACTAATACTAATAAGATCTTTGCTTCTATTAAATGTCCTCAACATCCAGTTAGTTACGAATTTATCTATCTCAAACGGATTAGCTCCAGTTATAAGATCCCCAAGGTCCCTTATTCTTTCCTTAAGAGAAAACTGTCCATTATAAACTGTAGCCTCCCCTGTACCTACGGTACCATCATTAGTTATGAGTTCAAGAAAGACCCATTTCTTCCAAGGATTTCTCACTATATATGTTCTAATATCTGTAATCTTTTCCTCATACATAAATGACTATGTTTTTAAAGAATATGTTTTTTTGTCCAATTAATAATAGTATCCAAATTTTGTCTCATTCTCGTACGATAATGATAAAAATTTCATAAAAAATACCTTTTCCAAGAGGAAGCAAGATCTAGTGGAAGAACTGGATAAAGAGGTATATGGGATAGTTCTATCGGCTTTAAAATAATTTACGTAATCTCTAATAAACTGTTATTTCCCTAAATTCCTTGAACAAAAAGGAGTGCAAAGAAACGGTTCTTACGAGATGGATTTTGGAGCAAGGTATGGAAATATCGATGATACATGTGCGTACAGATTGTAAAAATTAATTCCATACTGCTTTGTTAGACAAGTATTAGAGGAATATTGGTACGCACAGAATAATATCAATGTATTCAAAGGATATATCAACAGGGAAGATTGCTGATATCCTAGAATAATCATTTCACAATAGATACAGCAGATCAATAATATCACGAATAACAGACATAACAGTTCCGGAAATAAGAAATGTTTACAACGGAAATTGTATAAAAGATACGTTGGAATTTTCATGTATTCAATGTTCTTTTCATTGAGAAGGGATACAGTACAAACGGGCATGTAATATTTGCAATGGTTATACGATATAACGGATAATAAAAAATCCTAGGATTCTACATGAATCCCATAGGAAATAATACAGCATATGGAAATGTATTGATCGATCTAATGAAGAGAGGCTTCAACCAACAGCTTTGTTCATAGTGGACATGCCCGAAATAGGGGAAGAGATCAAAGAATTGTATCCTAGAGCTTATTTCTATTTACGTACAATTCATGCATAAAGGAATTTCCAATCAAATGTAAGAGATCACAATATAAATAAAATCTATTCCGGTCTTAAGTAAATATTGCTATTACGAACTAAAGAAGAAGCAATAAGCATGTTCGATGAATTCAAAAACAAATGGCCAGAGAAGTATACTAAGCCTATATACAATATGGGGAAGAACTTAAACTCACTCCTAAAATACTATTGTCCGAATAAATAAGGAGATCGATACATTCTACTAATCCCATCGAATTAACGAACATAAGATAAGTAGGAGAATAAATATCATCCAACAACACTAAAAGGATAATATAAATGCATGTAAGAGAAATGGACATGTTCCATGTGAGGCATCCTTTATAAAAACACAACATTTAGAACACTAAATTTTCTGCTATTACGCTTATGTATTGACAGTATATATGACAATATCATATTATATTATCGTAACATGATGATGTATGAAGGTGATAATTTATTCAGATATCCATGCAAACCTAGAAGCTATGAAGGAAGTTATCAAGAGGGAAAAATTTGACATTGCAATATTTCTTGGAGATGTTGTAGATTATGGCCCAAAGCCAGCAGAGACCCTGGACTTGGTTATGGAAAACATGGATTATGGTGTAATGGGTAACCATGATTATGCAGCTGCGACGGGTGAAGACTGTAATTGCGCGCCAGATATGCACGATCT
Organism: Thermoplasma volcanium GSS1; assembly: GCF_000011185.1. NCBI lineage: Archaea > Methanobacteriati > Thermoplasmatota > Thermoplasmata > Thermoplasmatales > Thermoplasmataceae > Thermoplasma > Thermoplasma volcanium. The sequence continues at coordinate 1,252,730 of NC_002689.2, forward strand.
GAGCGAATTTTCCAGGAAAGAAGTTACACTTCCGAGCCTGTCCAGTGAAGATCTAAAAAGACTTAGCTCATTAAAGGAGTTCGTAGATACGGAGATAGATGGTAGAAAAATTTTAATGACGCACGCATCTCCGAATAATCATTTATTTGGCTATCTCTTTGCTACTGAGGCGGAGATGGTTTGGAAAGATAAGAGATATTCATCGTACGATCTCATAATGGTTGGCCATACACATTTCCAGATGCTGTATAGGAACAAAATCATTAATCCAGGTAGCGCTGGACAGCCACGTGATGGAGACTGGAGGCCAATGTATGCCATATGGGATACAGATGCTGACGAAGTAATCTTCAAAAGGTTCAAGTACGACAACAACACCACATGGAAGCAGATCAAGGAAATCATCCCAGAGGGATCGCCATATCTGGATCAGCTGAGGAAGTTCTATTTTTGATTCTCCTTATTTTTCGTCACATGTTATTATATTGAGTTCGCCGTTTGCTCGTGGAATGTATATTTTCATATTAACATAGATACGTCATATGGTCAAACTCTAGTAGAACTACAGATTATAAAAGTACCAACAATAACTCCAATTCATAGAAATATATAAGACTAGCCAAGTTAAATGAAAATATATTACAAGAACCAAGCATGATGTAATTAGTTTCGTACATATAGAAGCCATCATATGGTATATCTCAGCATTAACGGTACATTATTCATGTGACTATTTACAGACTTCACCTTATTATTGGTTTTTTTGATAGAAACAAAATATTTCTTTCTATTTGAAATTGATCTTATAAAATGCTGAAAGGCTTAGAACAGTAGCTAACTCGTGCGGAATTATAAAAAATAGATGACCTAATTTTAAACCGTAAAATTTCATAGAAATCAAAGGAAATCCTAAGAAGGCCCGAGCACATTATTATGCGATTATATAGTAAGGTATGATTAAGCACCAATGAGGCCTTTTAAGATAGACAGGCTAGATTTAGATATAGTTGAGATGCTTGAGACTGACTGCTCATTGACATACGAAGAAATTGCCAAAATGACAGGAAAGAGCCTATGGACTATACGGGACAGGATTTTAGCGCTTAAGAAGAGAGGGGTGATTAAATCTTGCAGGGCAGAAATAGACTACGATAAACTCGGGCTTCCATGCAGGGCAATCATAGGCTTCAATGTACCACCAGATAAAATAGACGATTTCGTTGAACAAGCAAAGAAAGACAAAAGGATCAAAAAATTTATAATAACTACAGGTTCCAGACGTTTCCACATAAAGATTATAGGTAAGCAGTGTGGAGAGATCAGAGAATATGCCAGGACAATACTCCCTAAGTTTGGAGTATTTGATGTAGATTTTGAGGTCGTATTAGATGAAATTATTTAGATGATTAGTAGCTGTTCTTTAGTGAATTGCCTCATATCTTCCCTCTTTACCAGATTTTGTACGATTCGATTATTAAGGTGTATGATTTCTTATTCCAACACGAAAATGAAATTTTGAAACTCTGAAAACATATCTAACAAAAATTGTCAAGCCATATTTGGTATGGTAGTTCTACTCATCGATCATGTAGAATGATATGGATGAAATACAACGTTTCGCTAAATCAACCCTTGGTGCAATGCCAAGGTAATAAAACTACTCGATAAACATAACGTTGAAATAGCAAAAGATCAGTTTCCAGAAAATACTACGCTATAACTTGGAAGAACACACCTACCTAAAAAACTCTGGCACTAAAGGCCCTTTCGGTGTTGCCTGGAAATGGGCAGAGTGATTCTGCACTGATACACATCAAACTACCCCAGAAATGTGGGGCCAGTATGCCGGAAGTATTAGATGCTATCAAAGCAGCAAAAATGGCGCCCGTGTCCTCCACTATGGTGCTTATGGGCCCATCAAACCAATAGTAGAGAAATACACTGGTTCGATCAGCAACAGTACAGAAGTGCAAGACATTCTGGACGGGATCAAGACAGAACCTAGGATAGACTTAGTTCCAGAAGATCTATCCGCATTCGCGCCCATATCCGTCGACATGCTGGAAGAACATCTTAAGGAAAAGAGTGATTTGATGTCTCCATTTGAGGTAGAATAGAAGTATCTTTTCCTTATGGCGTTTGCTGTGAGTATTACAATAAAATATGAAGGTGCTAGAAAGTTTACCTTACTGAGTTATTCCTGAGTGTAGGGAAAAAAGAGATGGTGTTTATCTGTATGAAAACTATACTTCAATTCCCAACATTGGTACATAACCGGTGTATCCGTTGGCATGTCTCACTGTGAACCCGACAAAATTACATAAGCGTTAATGTCATAATTTGTAGGGGCGTCATATTGCATGTATCCGGCGGATAAGGAGAGACCAATGCCAAACTGCAAGTACCAAGGCGGAGACATACCACTGCAAGAGCCGTTCCAACTAGTGCAGCCAGCGTAAATGCCAGCATAATATTACCCAGACCTGTTCCAAAGATAATCCAGGATGAGTCTGAATCAGTATACTGTTCTAAAAGGGTTTGTGAAGATAACTGATAAAATTGTGATCCAATATTTCCTATTCCCTGGGCAGCCTGGGCAGAAGTTTATCGATGCAAGCTATTAAATCATTCTATGTTGCTAATGGGTGTCGTGATACCATACTGGATCGAACTCTGTATACTGCTGCCACCTAACTATACATTTACAACTCCAACATCGTAAAAATATTCATACACGAAGCGTGTACCTTAGCAATTCACATACCAAAGTGAATAGTTTGTGCTTCCTACATGGGCGTTAATGTAAACATAACCCGTGGAATTGGCAGTTGAAGAATAAACCGTTTCACCATAGTTGAAATTATAAACGATGCCTGAACTGGCTGAATATCCTGATCCTCCGGCATTGTACTTACTACAAGAGGTGCTTCCGGGATTTAATGCATAACCCACGTTATTAGTTTAAGGGCATCGCAGCGTTTGCATTTGTATATGCTTGAGAATCACCGGATATGTAGGTAAACGTCACCGGTATATGCATTATTGGTATATAGTTTGCATAATCCTGAATCCAATCAAAGCAAGGGCCACCAGGAATTATCGTTGGCAGGGTATAACCATATGGTACCACATTGGCTTGAACTAAAGCGGCAGGTTGAACTTAAAGGAACACTTTTGGTATTTCACGATCCATATTTATAATCAATACCCTTGCCTCATCACCTTCCCTTAGCCACTGCAGATCCTTTAAATTTGGATCAGCAACCTTTACCGGTATATGAAATGCTTTGACAAGATTCTCCGCATCAATATTTGGCTTCAAGAAGTCTTTGTCCGCTACCTCGTTATAATAGCTTTTTGAAAAGCTCCTTAGTATCATATATCCGCCATTGTTCAATATTATAATCTTCAAGGGTAGATTGTACCTTTCTATGGTCCATAAGGTTTGAGGAGTGTACATGAATGAACCGTCGCCTACCACGGCAAGTACTTTTCCTTTTTTTAAAGACATACCGGCTCCTGCTGGCAATGCCCATCCCAACTGTCCAGTTTTAGCAGTAAAATACGAATTATGCTCGTAAACCAAAAAACTTCTGAAAGTTTGTGAAGCTGAAATCGATTCATCTACTATTACATAATCTCTAAATTCCTTGGCTATCTTGCTCATTACGTATGCCGTTCCCATCTTTTTCCTAGCCAAGGTTATTGAAGTTTTTACTGTATAATTAGGTGATCTTGAGAAGTTACATTTTCTTTGTACCAATCCCATTATCTCCCTTAGGAACATTTTTGGATTCATCTGGTAATGTGTACCGATCTTTCCCGAGTTGTCTGTACCAACAAATATAACGGTTTTTCCTTGCAATGGAGGTGGTGGAGTATAAGGATAAAGGGTTATATCCCCACCAACAACCAGGACAAGATCGTGTTGCATAAGTTTCATGTTTAACAGGGCCGATGCAGGTGGGAGATCCCCAGCGTACTGAGGGTCATCAGATGGATAACAGCCCCTGCTCGCCAACGGCTCACAATAAACGGGACATCCAAGTGCATGAGCGAAATCCTTTGCTTCTTCAAAAGCGTCGTAAAGATCTATTTCATATCCAAAGACTATGGCCGGATACTTCGCCCCATTTATCATGTCTGCTATTTCCCTTAAAGCCTTCTTATCTATCCATTCGTAGTCTATTTTATGGAAATCATCAAATTTTTCATTGTATTCTTCATCCATCACATTCATAGGAAAGCTCAGGAATACTGGACCTTTTGGTGGAGCCTCTGCTATTTGATACGCTCTTTTTAACGATCTGTAAATGTCATCGGCCTGTTTCACTTCGTATTTATACTTAACTAGTCCAGATACAAGGCTAGTAAGGTCTCCGGATAATATTGGCTCGTAAAAGATATGCCTATAGTCCTGCTGTCCAGCAGTGACTATGACTGGGGATCGATTATAAAAGGCAGTGTGCAGAAAGGCAATTGAGTTCCCTATTCCAGGAACTGTATGTAGGTTGCACAGCGTAGGCGAACCTGTTACTTGTGCCTTTCCATCAGCCATACCCACAGAAATAGAATCATGCAGCGTTAATACATAGTCATTTACCGATCTTAGCATTGGAATCTCCGTGGTTCCCGGGTTGCCAAATACCTCTTCTATACCAAGTTTTTTGAGGCTTTCGGCGAATATCTCATATCCCTTCATCTACAACACCCTGTTTAAAGGATCTACACCCTGCATGTACCTAATCACATTGGCTACCGTTTCTTCTATAAATCTCCTCTGGCTCTCCACAGTCACACCTGCTATATGGGGGCTGAATAGAGCGTTATCCATCTGAAAGAGTTCAGAAGAAAAATCAGGTGGTTCTCTGTCGTATACGTCTATGCCTGCCTTTATTTTTCCCTGCTTTAGAGCCCAAACTAGATCCTTAGTAACTACAACTTCCGCCCTAGAAGTGTTTATGAATATGCATCCGTCCTTCATCTTTTCAAATTCCTTTCTCCCTATCATTCCCTTCGTAGTTTCTGTGAGCGGTACATGTATTGATATTATGTCAGCAGAGGATATCAATTCGTCCAAAGTTACGTACGTAATACCAAGTTCGTCTTCAACCTCTTCTGGAAGCCTTTTTACATCATAATAAATTATTCCTACACCAAATTGGATAAGCCTCTCTGCAAGCTTTCTCCCTATAGCACCCATTCCAATTATTCCAAAGACTTTCCCCATAAGATCGCGAGAAAATGTCAGAATCGGCCAGTTGCCATTTCGTATTTCCCTGTCCAAGTGCCCGAAATCTTTTAGGAAATATAGAGCCATCCCAATAACATGTTCTGCGACGCTTTCTTTGTTTGAACTAGGAGAGTTGCACATGAGTATGTTTCGGCTCTTAACTTCCGTCACATCGACGTTGTCATATCCCGTACTTGCTACCTGGATAAACTTCAGTCTTGGAAATTTGTCCAGCAAAGCTTTATCAACCTTTGTAAAAGCAGTTACAATTAAGATATCGCTTTCATCGCTTTTAAAGTCAAGATCTGTTATTATGTTAATATCAGGCAGCACTGATGCCGCAAGCTTTCTTATTTCACCAACAGGAAGAAAGTTAGGAAGCACAGCTGATACTTTCATATTAAAATTAATGATAAAATCTATTTATTATTTACCATTTTATATACATAATATAACTAAGATATGAATTTTAAAACATAAATATAAAGCTATAAGTACAAAGGTATGCCTATGGGATAATATGAGATGGATAACAAGGGAAAAGGCTAAAGTGGACAGAATAGCCTGCCCGTGGCTAATATCAAGATTTATCGATCCTGAAGGTGAATTTTTTGTTCCAAAGGATCAAGTATTAGTGAAAGGGAAAGAATTTGGTGCGGTTCCATTCTACGTTCAAGGCTGTGAGCTTACATATTTTGTAGAAAACGGTACAGAATACGTAAGCTTCGATCCTATAATTAGGAAATATGGACTAGATGATCCGGCCTTGCTAGAGCTTGCTAAGATAATGAGAAGCGCAGATCCTGCCCAACCAAACCCTGAGAAGAAGAGATTCGGATTAAAAGTGCTAGCAGAAGGTTTTCGCATGATTTCTAAGAACTATTACGAAAACATGAAGCTCCAATTTCCCGCATACGACGCACTATATGCATATTGCAGATCAAAAATAAATAATTCCGGTAAAACACGAATGTTAATACAAATATTTTAATAACTCAATTTTATTAAAACTTTATGCGAATCAAGTTAACAAGGCTCGTTATAACGTTAGTTATACTGATAGTTTTGCTATTTTCCATGTTCACATCTATAGGCCCACTGCCACCTTTGGCGAAGATACTTAATCCGTCTACAGGTATCTTTTCAGCTCCATCAAAGGATTCCTCATACAGTTATATCCCCGGAGCTGAGAATATCTCTATACAGTATAATGGCCAGAAATACACGGTTCTCGTGTTTAAACAGGCTGACGGGTTCATAGGAGTCGCATCCAATAATTCAAATGCAGTGTTCTATGAACAAGGATACCTAGAAGCACAATACAGGCTTGAAGAACTTGACTTTCTTAAAAGAACGGCTCTTGGTAACCTTTCTGCTGTTGTTGGTCAAACCACGCTAAGTACAGACATCCTGATGAGAGAACTGCAATTTTACAATACAGCAGTCGAAGAATACCAGAACCTGCCGAAGACATCCTTTACGTATGAATCGCTCCATGCCTTTGTTTCCGGAATAAATGCGTACATTCAAAACCTAACTTACTCTAAACTGCCGATATTGTTCAAAATATTGAATTATGAGCCGCACAAGTGGAACGTAACCGACGTGCTTGCAGTTCAGCAGTTATTTTTATGGGAAAACAGCGCGGGTGGATTTGATCCTGTCTATTTTAACATTGCCTTAGAAAAAATGCCTGAAAGCTTAATAAAAGCCATTTATCCAGCATATCCCGCGGGAATACAGCATCCGATAGTTCCGTACAACCTGAATCCAAGTGTATATAACGAAACTGGAGATATTTCCAACCTATCCCTCTACACTCCAAGCTTCAATGTAACTTATTCTTTATCTGCTTCATCCAGTGCTCTCATCTCATTCTACGATTCTGCCCAAAATGGATATTTAGAGGCTTCTAGGCTCTTTACTGGCAACGATATGAATTTGAAGATTTCCTACTCAGTTTTCCACGATTTCGGAAGCAACGACTGGGCAGTAAATGGCATCAAGACGCATAACACATCTGCTCTTTTAGCAAATGATCCACACCTAACAACATCTTTGCCGCCTATATGGATGGGTTTCCAGCTGGTAGCGCCTGGAATGAACGTTATAGGTGTGACATTTCCAGGTTTTCCAGGCGTCATTCTTGGGCACAACCCCTACTTAGCGTGGGGTGCAACAAATGGGCAAATACAAGAAACGTACTTCTATGCTGAAGAAACATCTTCCCAGCATCCAAACAGTTATTTCTTCAATGGATCATGGATAAAATTCAAGATTGAAAATGAAACAATACAGGTAAAAGGTTCAAAACCCTACTTTATGAAAATTTATGTAGCCAAGAATGGTGTTGTAGTCGAGAACAGTTCTTCATCACCCATAGCTATAGACTGGACTGGGTTTATGCCTACTTACGAAATAACTTTCTTCCTCCATATCGACAGAGCGCAAAGCGTATCGCAATTCAGACAGAATCTCACTCAATACTTCAAAGTAGCGATACAAAACTGGGCTGTAGCCGATTCTCGCGGGAATATAGGGATATTCCCTTACGGATTGTATCCTATAGTTGAGAGAGGAAACCCAAGGGGAATACTTCCAGGTACTGGTCAGTATGACTGGATGGGGTTCGTGCCAGTATCACAGTTGCCCTATTTATACGATCCGCAGAATGGCTTCGTATTTTCCGACAACCAGATAACCGTATCTCCAAATTATCCCTATTATATAGGCTGGGACTATGAATCAGGATACAGAGCCGATGAAGCGTATACGCTTCTTAACTCCACATGGGATTTCAATTCAAAAGATATGGAAATGATACAGCTTAACGTACATGATTTTACGACGGATATATTCCTGCACCCATTGCTAAAGGCAATGGACTACTACGGGCTTTCTGGAACCGAGGCATACCATTCGCTTGAAGCCTGGAATGGGGACATGTTGGTAAACTCAACAGCCGCGACCATATACTACTACTGGATTAGGGATTTCGTTAACGATACTTTCATGCCGTATATGCAGCACTATGGCATAAATGAAAGTGACGGATTATACCAGGTATCCTTCTTCCTTGGGAGTGATGATTATTACCATGGGCCACTGATAGAAGACCTTGTAAATTGGACTTTAACAGATCCTAATATAAATTACTTCAATAATCCTGTTACAGGACAAAAAAGAAATGAATCTCAGGTAATGGCAGAAGCAATGAACCAAACGCTCGCATATATGACTAAGAAATATGGGCCGTACTCTACAAGTTGGGAATGGGGCAACATACATAAAAGGTACTTGTCCAGCTTCTTCGGAATAAACGCCATGAACTCCGCTGAATTGCCAGCCGCAGGCGATGGAAATACACTGAACGCCGCCTATGGAACGATCTCTGATTTTGGCCCATCTTGGAGGATGGTTGTTAATATGAGCCACCCAGTAACATCCGTTGGGATATATCCAGGCGGCATATCCGAAAACCCGCTTTCTCCATACTACGACAACACTTTTGTGGCGTGGAATAACGGGCAGTACTATACTCTGATAAGCAGCAAAGCACCAGAGCAATTCTTTTATTTATACCGTGGGGGTGAGGTTCCTTGAATAAATGGACATGGTACACAGCAGCTATCATGGTTGCTATGTCGTTTATCCTCTCATATTATGGACTATGGTTCCTTATATTTATCCCTGGCGGTCTTTCTGGCCTTGCCTTGAACAAGAAATACGAGGCCATTATACCTTCAATCTTTTCCGCAGCTGGCACGTCGCTTTATATGAGTACAGACATAAGTTATAGGCTTAGAGAAGCTTCGCTTTTTGATTCTATTGCTGGCCTGCCTTCAGGCTATTTACTGCCCCTCGTATTAGTGTTAACAATAACCTTTGCAATTTCACTCCTTGGCCTCCTTATAGGTAGTTCTTTCAGCGTCGTAAAAACTACACCTCAGGGAAATTCTATAAAGTGAGAGATAAGTGATGATAGGGGTTCCATATTTATTTTAGCCTCTTGCTTCTGCCCTTCTAAACATTTTTAGGTATCAGTTTGGATCTGAAATCTAGCTTAGTTTTTTTCTATAAATAATTTTGAGTAAATCGTGTGTAAAGGTTAGTATTTATTGATGCATTCGAATCGACATTGTTCTAAGGAATGTAATCAGAGCTACTTCATCTAACGGAATTCCAAAAACTCTTTTCCACAAATATAAAGATCCTAAAGGAGTCAAGTACTACCTTATCGTTTCCTTTTCTTGATCTCAAACAAGGTTTATATGATACACCGTGTTACATTAAGTTCTCGTTTTGCTCTTATTTTAAGGATATAGACCGGGTATTTCTTTGGTGTAACTAAAAGTAAAAGTTATTTCTTTAATTCGTCTAGCTTTTTTCTGTATTCCTCTTCAGATATCTCTCCCTTTGCGTACCTTTCCTTCAATATCTCTGTTGCCCTAGAATTTTCATCTGACATAATACTTCCATCGTGAAAAGCTCCAGCTATAAGATAGATGAAAAGTATGATAACAAGTATGGAAATTGCGGCCATTATGGGCATAAAAAAGTACATTCCGTAATATGGAAGGCCCATCATCCCAAAGTATGGCCCCCTATATCCTACACCATAAATGCCAATCGGTATTAGACTCAAAACTACAACTACTGCTATCAATCCGATCAATATCCACAATATCCTATTTACAAACTTATCCATATAAATTTATATGCTGAAATAGCTAATAATGGTGATTGAAATGCATTTCAAAACTTTATGTTATCCACCTTTAACCTGATCTCGTTTGTCATCCCTTTTCTTTGCCTCTCGATTAAGCCGTAGTTCTCTAGAGAAAAGAGTATACGAGAAACAGTAGGCGCTGAAAGACCAGATTCTCGAACTAGTACGTTCTGCAAAACTATCCCGCCATGTTTCTCGAGTATAGAGACTATCAATTTCTCATTATCTTTGAGTAATAAATTTCCTGATACGGTATTTTCTATACCTGCAGCTAATTTTGGGTAGACAACAAATCTGTACCTTTTAAATATCATATTTAACGACAAGCCAAGCATTAGGGCATTGACGAGTATCACGATAAAATACTCTAGATATTCTAGGGCATTAATTTTGTACCCTATCTCTATAGTCATGACCATCATTGAGGAAGTTATGGAAAGTACTATTATCGAAAATACAGCTATTACTGCAAATAGAATGAGCCTACTATTATCGTATCGTGCGTCTCCATCATCCAGTTTGCTATTCATCCGTAAATAGATTTTATAGACTTTATTAAATTTGCCTAAAGGCTATTTTTTCAGACTAAATGCCTTATAACATACAACGGCACTAAAAAAACAAAACTTTGGAACTATCGTCGTCTAATATTAGTTTACATTAACAAACAATTCAATTTCTTCCATATCCTAGAATATTATCTGAGTTTTCATCGGAACTTGGATGAAAATACGAAAATTTTATTCTGCCTGATCCGCTGCTTCAATGTTCCTAATCTGTCTTAATTCACAAGGATCAACCAAAAAGGAAACATTACTAATTCAAACTGTAAAATACCAAGCAAAAACCCATCACAATTTACATTTTAATTTGGAAAACACTCATTTATTAATCGATTGATTACAAAATCTCAAACATATTATACATGATATCTATGTGTATGCAATGTTTAAAGACGAAAAAACGCCAGATGAATACGCAGAAGAAGCCAGATCCGACATAGCTGCTGGAAACTATGCAGAGGCTATAGAAAAAATAGACAAAGCTATAGATAAGGAGCCAAGGAATCCTTCTCTGCACCTGATTCGGGCAGATGCACTATACAGGCAAGGTAACTATTCTAGCGCTATAGAAGAACTCAATTTTACAGAACATATGGACAAGAACAATCCCGAGTTATTTTCCCTTAAGAGCATATGTTATGGTTCAATGGGTGATTTTAAGAGGTCAAAAGAAGAGGCCGACAAAGCAATAAAGGCAGATCAAAGTTATCCCTTTGCTTACTATAACCGCGCAGCTGCACTCAGGGGGCTTGGAGATGTTGATGGAGCAGAAAAAGATTTTCGAAAATACATAGAAATGCAGCCAAGTGACCCAGATCCTCACTACGATCTCGCAGAAATATACTTTGAAAAAAAAGATTATAAAAAAGCTATGGAAGAGGTAAAAGCAGTCCTAAGAAATGATAAGAGCAATGAAAAAGCCTATGACCTGAAGCTCCAAATCCATCTTGCGACAAATGACGGAGAGGGGTACTTCAAAGCACTTCTTGAAGCTTTCAAAAACACAGAGAATTTCAAATACATAGGAACGCTGACTGACGGGCTGATAGGCATAGGGTCGTACGATACTGCAGAGGACATATTGAAGCAGTTTATAAAAGTCTATGAAAAAGAGCCGTATTTGTACGATCTGCTTGCGAGAACTTACGATCAGGAGGGAAAAGCAAAGGAGGCAGATGAAACTTACAATACGCTTCTTCGCCTTAACAATAGCAGAGAATCCCACATCTATTGGTTCGACTACTTGCTTGATTCTGGCAGATATGACGATCTGCTGTCCGAAATTGAAAAATCAGGATTCAAAGATGAAGAGATTCTTGAAATAGAGTATATTGCCCAAGATGCTTCTGGAAAACACGAAGAAGCTCTGAAAACTGCTGGCGAACTCGTAAAAATGGATCAAACACCGTATTCACGAAGCCTATATGCAACGCAGCTAAGAAAACTTGGCAAATTAGAGGATGCGTTGACATATTTGGGATCTGGTGACCAAGATAGCGATGAAGTTCAATTCGAAAAGTTTAACATATTACTTGAAATGGGAAATCATTCCTTAGCTATGGAATCTCTTAAGAATTCTATAACTGCATCTGATGATGATGAAGAGAGATTAGGACATTTAATAACCGGTATATCGTCCGCAATATCCAAAGCAGATTTTAACACTGTAAACAATTTCCTTGACGGCCTCAAAATGCCGGAAGAAGAAGAGAATATAGCGGTATACGCCCTCAAAGGCATAGTTTCCGGTATATTCGAGAGCTATTCTAAAGGCAAGGATATGCTTATCGGATTGGACGAGGATAGAGATAACGTTTGTGACTTCGCTTCATACTTGGCAAATCTCATGCAAGGAAAGGCAAGTGAATTCTTGAATAAATTTATTGAAGAAAACTGCAAAAAGCCTGAAGAATAAAAATAGAATAGAAAATTATTATTTTTTCAGATTATTACTTATTGTGAAAATTGTACGGATATATGATACTGCAGATCTAGATGATGTGTTAGGCGTTATAAAATCAGCATGGAACTCGCAGAATGTTAACGGCGCGTTTAAAGACACTATTGCATCGATGAGGTACCATGGCGGGATTATACTTGGTGCTTATTCGAACGACAGACTAGTAGGCATGTCGTTCTCATATCCAGGGTACAGACACGGTAGCGTATACCTTTACTCTCATATGACTGGAGTCATAGAGGAGGAAAAACACAGGAACATAGGATACGAGCTTAAGATGAAGCAGAGGGAAGTGGCAAGATCCATGGGATACGAACTCATAGCTTGGACATTTGATCCGGCTAATCCGCTAAATGCCTATTTCAATCTGTCAAAGCTTAAGTGCATCTCACGGACGTATGTAAAGAATTTCTACGGAAGGATGGAAGATGGTATAAACAGGGGTATGCGTACAGATAGGCTAGTAGCAGAGTGGTGGCTAAACATCGATCTTGATGTTGATTATGATAACGTTGTGTTCATAAATTCAGGAAAGGAAGGAAACTACAAACCAATAGAATACTCGAATTCGGATGTCTTAGGTTTTAAGATGCCAAATTCCATAAACTATTTCAGTGAAAATATAGAGAGAGGAAACAACCTAAAAGATATCATAGAAAAGGTTTTCAACACACTCTTTGAAAAAGGCTATTCCATAGTTGATTACAAGAGAGGTGAGGATAATTATTTCGTCTTTAAGAAAATAGAGAATATACCAAGTCGGATATTCGATAGCAATATTCCTATATGATCTTTTCTAAACATATCAATAGTGTATATAACTGAAATCGAAAAATTTTGTCCAAAATCAGAACTGTGAATTGCGTATGCTTTATAGTGAAAGAAATCAGGGGGCGTGAAATAACGTGCCTGGGAAAACAATAACTTATATGATTTAATTCTATATTTTATGTTTTAGACTTTAAAAATCAGGTTTAAATAATTTTTTCTGCTAATAAAATGATGACAAACCCAAAGGTTATAATACTTGGCGGTAGGTTCGGAGGCCTGCAGACGGCCTATGAACTGAAACGATATCTCAAAGGCAAAATAGATATTAAGCTAATAGAAAGAAATCGGTATATATATTTTCGGCCTGCATTGCCACACGTGGCCATAGGGCTTGAAAACCCTGATGATCTAAGGATTGATATATCTGAGGCACTCTCTGCTAAAGGCATTGAGTACATTCAGGGGACTGTTACACGTATAGATCCTGCAAAAAATACAGTAGAGTACAACAAGGAAGGTGCTGGGCCTTCCAAAGAAAAATACGACTACCTAGTAATTGCTTTAGGATCGCATTTAGCTACAGAGCTTATAACAGGTTTCGAAAAATTCGGTTCTAGCGTATGCGAAGCTGATCTAGCGCTAAGTATGTGGAATAAACTCAATGCCTTTAAGGGAGGGAATATAACGCTTGGATCTGCTAAATTCATACAGGACAACAAGAACAGGCCAACAAACAACCCGGATGCCTATGCTCCTCTTTTAGAATCGGCTTGTGAAGGCCCTGTATACGAGATGTCGATCATGCTTTACGACTACTTCAAGGCTAAGGGAATGCTAGACAAGGTCAAAATGACAGTTTATTCGCCTGGCAAATATTTGAGCGATCTATCGGAGACAAATAGAGCAACAGTAGCTGCAATGTATAAGGGTATGGACATAGATATCGTAGACAACTTCGTGCTCAAGGAAGTTACGGAGAAAGAGGTTATCAGCGAGGATGGGAAGAGGCTTCCATCAGATCTCAGTTTTATATTGCCACCATACATGGGCCAACAAATGGTCAAGGATGCAGGACTTGGAGATGAGGCTGGTTTCGTATTAACAGATACAAACATGAAATCCGTAAAGTATGACAACGTATACGCAGTAGGAGATATAAACGCATTGATCGTTCCGAAGATGGCGGCCCTTGCTGTAAAATCTGCAAGAATAGCAGCTGCAAACATAGCCAACAATCTCGGAAATAAAGTTCCAATAGAAGTCTACGATCCCAAAATTGTATGCATAGCAGATGATCCTTATGGAAAATATGCTGTGGCAATTGTAGATTCAACGGCATATGGAGGGAATATATCAGAAGCAGTCCCATCAGCTGCAAATCACCTTAAAAAGAGCTTGTTCACAAGGTACTTTTTGTGGAGCAAGGGAGACCTTGCTATGGATAAATATTTAACGAGCTGGTAAAGATGTCGCTATTAAGCCAACTTAATAATCTGAGTAAAATAACACCGGAAGATATTGAAGTAATACAGAGGCTCTCTAAAATAGCTCAAAGGATACAGGATCTTGGCCTACTTGATGTAATTGAAGGAGTACTAAACGATGAAAGGACCCTAGGACAAATAATAGCATTATTTACGAGTGACACCGTATTAGATATCTTAAACAATAGGGAAAACTTAATCAAGCTTATAGACGTATTATCTCAAGCCAAAACATTAGAGAACCTTACAGAGATACTTAATAAGCTGAGTTAAGCTCACATAAAACATTTATACACCTATATTTTTACATTTAAATATATCCTAAAAACTATCTTCAGTTAGAATTATGACGTATATTTTATATTGTGCTGTCATGAAACAGAAATTTGACAAATTTTATAAACTGGATATAGATTTCGTTAAAATTAGGTGTATCCATGGCAAGAATGCATACAAGAAAAAGAGGAAAATCTGGTTCCAAAAAGGTCTATGGGGTGGAGCCAAATTGGGTCCAATATAGCAAGGATGAGATCCTGAATATTGCAGTTGACTTAAAGAAAAGTGGAATGACATCCTCTGTTGTAGGAATAAGGCTGAGGGATCAATACGGTGTCCCGACGGTTAAAGCTATATTTGGTAAAAAACTCAATAAATTGCTTGCAGAAAAGGGGATAAGAGACGAGATTCCTGAAGATTTAAACAGCCTTATAAAGAGGTACAACAACGTTGCAAAACATGTAGAACTAAACCCAAAGGATCATAGCAATAAGCGGGGAAGAGACTTAATAATGGCAAAAATGCTCAGGCTTGTTAGGTATTATAAAAGAACTGGAGTCCTAGACCAAAAATGGAATTTGAGTAAAGTACTAAGATGATAGACGACATATTGCCTGCCAGTATGGTAGACAAGTACCGCCAGGCTCTCGATCTTATTAAAGAATCGAAATACTTGAAAATAATAACACATTATGACGGCGATGGGACTAGTTCGGCCATAATCTTAACAAGTATGGCCAAAAGAATGGGTAAGAAATTCCATTTGACATACGTTAAAGACCTAAGCCAAAATGGAATAAGACCATTATTGAGTGATGACCTAGTAATTTTTGCCGATGCTGGTTCCGACCAATTAAGATTTTTTCCTGACGCTGAGAATATAATCGTGCTTGACCACCACTTTTATCAGAAATCTAATTATAAGGCACTAAATATAAATGCGAGAGACTTCGGCTACGACGGCACAAGAGGCGCTTGTGGCTCTACAATGGCATATATCATGGCACTTATAGCGAACGAAGAAAACGCAGACCTATTTCCTTTCTTCATGTCAGGTTTAATAGCGGATAAGCAGGACCTTGGGGGTATCTCTGGGTTAAACCAGGTAATCATCGATGCCTATGGATTTAAATATAAAAAAGAAAGAACAATAAATTTAGAAGCACAATCGATGCTGGATTCAATCACATATTCAACTGATCCCTTTTTTGAGGGTCTTACCGGCTATCCTGACAAGGTAAAAACCTTTCTGGCGGACATTGAAATTAGCCCAGACGCAACGCTCAATGAAATTAATGAAGAGCAGAAAAAGAAGCTAGCAAATGCACTCTCTACTCTTCTGCTAAAACAAAGAGTTGGACTGGAGGCATTGGCATACATCGAAAACGATATTTATTACTTCGATGAACTTGGATATAATTCTAAACAGCTTTCATCAATAGTTGATGGAAATGGCAAGATGGGCCAGAATTCAGTACCAGTAGCGTATTTCCTAGGATATCAAAGTTTCAAAGACGAAATGGAGAAGAATTGGAAAATGTTCAAGACAAAATTGATCGATTATGTGTACAGAGCTAAATCCGAACTTTTCCCAGGCAAAAATGTTTCTTACTTTTATGCCCCAGAATCTGAAATGGCTGGTGCAATCTCTGGTATATTAATGCTGTATTTAGCCGACCAGACTAGGCCAGTAATAGGTTTCAGCGTGGGGAAGGAGGATACAAAGGTTTCCTCTCGTGGCACTAGAAAACAAGTAAATAGAGGGTTAAACCTCTCCATCGTTATGCGGGAAGCTAGCCAGGCAGTCGGAGGGACTGGTGGCGGACATGATATTGCTGCAGGCGCAGTTATTCCTAAAGGCCGAGAAATGCAGTTTTTAGAGATTGCAGACAAAATCGTTGGTACGCAGCTTGGGCAAAAAAACGAAACAGTTCTTAATTAGATATTTTATTATCTTCATTCAATTATATATAAATATTATCGAAAAACATTTAAATGATGATTCAATATTAAATTGAATGCCAAGGATTGGAATCATAACATATGACTTCAAGTTTTACCATGATGTGATCCAGTACCTTAGGAGGTGGAAGCTCCCTTTTGTAAGCCTTGAAAACACTTACAGTATACCGGACGATGTTGTTGTTATTATAAGTTCAAAAAACGATAATATTGAACTTCCTGATCAGATAAAGGCTGAAAATGGGCTTGATGGAATACGCAGGGCCATACCAAAGCTGCTGAATAAGTCAAGTTTTGTAGATTTGGTTATAGGCATTGACCCTGGGCCAAAGCCGGGCATAGCCGTTCTTGGTGATGGGATCCTTATAGAAGCTTTTGAATGCCCCCGTGTTACTGAGATCAAAACATACGTAGAATCCATAGCTTCGAGCTATACATATCAAAATATTACATTGAAGATCGGTAATGGCGATAAGCCCAATAGAGACATAATTATAACTCGTGTATCTGAGATAGATATACCGATAGAAATTGTGAATGAAAAGAATACAAGTACCCCCCATAAGATTCACGATAATGCTCTTTCTGCCGCAAGGATTGCTTTAATAAATGGCCTTTACCCGATTAAAAGAATACCAGTAAAGTTTAGCAGGAAAGACGTTTACGAAAAGGAGTTTACAACTTTAAGATCAGCAATTGGAAATGAAATAAAATAAAAATTTACTTTTTGGTTCTCTTCCACTTAGGCTGTGAGGCTCTTCTGCCGGAGCCCATAACCATGATTATCATAACTCCCAAGACTACAGCAAATACGTAGAATATCCAGTCGTAGTTTGGAGGACTTCCATAATAGAATGATGTCGTTATGTAATTGCTGTTTCCATCTATCTTTATATTTGGATTGTTAATCTTAACTATCAAAGTGTGGCTGCCATGTGCAAAATTGGGGTTTACATATGTTACATTGACCTCAACAGTTGAGCCAGGCATTATTTTGGGAACAGTTTTTGCGGCTACCGGAATGCCATCAACGTAAAATGTGGCAGTTATATTATATATAGGATATGAGGTTGGGTTTTTGAGTTCTACGTGAAAGTATACTGGACTAACAACGTCGATAGAAATGGTCTGAGTGTAGTTATATTGAATGCCGTCAAATTTGGCAGAAGTAACTACATACAGATATAAAGTTTGAGGTACAGACGGGGCGACCATACTGAAGGTATACATCGGATTGTTTGCTGAATAATGATGTATAGTGCTTGTAGGACTTATCCCAGTAAGATTTGTTCCGGCGAAATAAACTGTAAAATTGTAGTTAGCGAAGTTAGCTGTGCTAACAATAGTGACGTTAAAAGATTGCCCAGCCCCCACATCTGATGGATATTTTATGCTGGAGGTATAAAATGGAGCAGTAGCAGCATTTGATCCTACACTTGACAGTACCATTAAGAGCGCAAATATAAGTGCAACTGAATAGACGATGTACTTGCTCTTCATTTCTTTCTCCCCCTATACGCTGATAGCGCAAGGCCTACAACAACCGTTATTGCTATAAGTATAAGTCCTATTGTAAGGGACAGATACGGATTCCCGTGGTAATTCGATATAATACCCGTGCCATTGGCAACTACACTCACCTTGGAAAGCTGCGGATAAGTGGCATTCAATTCAATGGATTTATGAATATTGTTGTAAGATACACTCATGTAAAAACTAACAAACGGAGCCGGCGTAGTAGAGGTCGGAATCAAAGTTATGTTGACTATCTTTGATCCGAATGCCGATACGCTTACATAACTTGGATATGTAATATTATAATTCAAAGACCTGAGGCTCTGTATATATGAATTAGATATGCTCAAATTCACCGTTATATTAGCATTGCCAGTGTTATTTATCACTAAAGGCACCTCAACATTCGTGCCATTCACTTCCGAAGGAAGCGAAGAAACCGTATAAGTATAAATAGTCGGGAAATAGGCCTGGATATACTTTGTAGTGTTGCCTAAGGTATAGTTAAGATTAACTGGGATATTTACAAGGCCAGAACTTATTATGGCCTTAGGAGTTACGTTAACAGAAACATTGGCAGACTCACCAGGAATTAACTCTAGCTTTGATACATTGAACGCCATAGCATACAAAGATGTATTCCCGTTCTGAAGTGTTATATTAACAATGGTATTCCCAGTATTAAGTATTGTAATATTGTAATTTATTGGCTTATATAATACCGTATCGTTCACTACCGTGTATCCGAATGTTTTCACCTTAGAGACAAGTGATGTTGAAAAAGAATACACTTTCTGTTCCACTAAATTAAGGTTGATGTATGTAAGCCCGTTCACATAATAAGTTCCAGAAGTTGCGTATGAAATTGTCACATTTTCAGTCGGGAAGTGCCTGGTTGTGGATATGGAAGATCCGAAGGTGTAGTTCCCTGTTGGCAAATATATGTAATTTACTGAACTGTTTACTATAAGCTCACTTGACCCAAGTGAAATACTGACATTTAGATATGTTGGCTCACCGTTTAATGCAGTGTATATGTATACTGGATATGAATTTGAAAGACTTGAATTAAACACCACTGATGTCTCAAACGGATTTATATTTAAGTAGTTAAATGCGGCCATTTTGTGATTTGTACTAATAGAGTAAACGGTAAAGCCCCTTGTGGGCAGCATAAAGCTTGCTACACCTGTAGAATTGGCTCTTCCGGAGGCATAAGTTGATCCGTTACTTAATACGTAGACATATGAGTATGGCGAGTTAGTTAAGATTGTTGTATTTGCGAATATTTCTTTCATACTTACATTTACAGACAAGTTAGTATTTCTATTCAAGTATAGGCTAGCATTTCCATAAACATAGAATGAACCTGTACTATTTGAAAACCTTGAGTTGAAACTTATGTAATAATTGCCAGCTGGCAGCACAAATGACCCGTTTCCTGGTATTACAAAGTAGGATCCCTTTACAAGATAGTTGCCGGATACGTTAAGACTGTTCGTAACGTTAAGATAATAACCGTTCGCTAAACTTATATTACTATATACTGTATTATTCGTTATAGCGATTTCATTGACAGATACTTTAGAGCCTTTCGCATAGTAGACAATATAATTACCTATTGGTACAGGGCCGAAACTTAATTGACTTCCAGTCTTTGTTAACAAACGTACCCCGCTTATATCCGATGTAAAGTTGGCGTAGATTCCGACATCAATGAGATTAGAGCTACTCGGTGTAATAGCAGTGTCGTTATAAATTAGAATGTTTGTTCCATTCCATATGGATAAGTAATAAATGCCAGGCATAATGTATCCGTATGCCTTACCAGAAACCATAGTAAGGTTATAGTTATACAACCCATAAAGGTCGATGTAACCATTAAATTCTGGCTTAAGGCTCTTATTGTAAAGCTCAAATGATGCTTCTATTGTTACAGGTTTCATTCCTAGAGTGATAGGTTTAGCATTCAAACTAATATTCTCCTCTAGGTAGTATGGTGATATCACTGTTGCAACAGGAGAATAAGTAGATAGAGGATATACTACGTTTGAGTATCCTGAATACTCGACAGGAAAGACTTCAATCAGTACGTTACCAGAATACAACAGGACTATTCCAGAGTGTACTGCATCAGTCACGTTGAAGGAATTAGAAATTTTATTGTTGTAAAGAGCGATCGTGCTAATCGATGCATTGCTCAGTTCAACTGTATTACTGTAATTGGATTTGAGATTGATAACCAATTTTCCCGCATAGCTTAGTCCTGCAATAGTGGCAGTCGAATATATTCTATATATTCCAACTGGCAATCGGAAATGAACCGTTGAATTTGAAGAATATGGGTAACCTAAATAACCGTTTTGACCTACTATTGAGTAGTACCCACTTGATACAGCTTTTTCACCTACGTAAGAATCAAGAGAAACGCTGTATGCAGGTGAACCAGAGACATTTAACTGCGTATTTTCTGTAATTTCTATTGTCCGCATATAGGCGGTTCCCTTACCAGATCCGTATATTGTGTATACTCCGACTGGTATAACCACACTGAACTTGCCATTGGAGACGTTTACTGTGTATGTAGCGTTGTTAACTTGACTATCCATATAGAACGTGATTCTGCTTATATTTGAGGCTGAACCGTAAACCATTACCGCAGGCTGAGCTGCCATCGTAATATTGTATACTGAACCCCATCCGGTGAAGTTGACATAGTATTGCCGTGTAGCCGTATTATAGGATCTAGCATATACCGTGTAATTGCCTTCAGGCACGTAAACAATATAAGTACCATTGACAAAGTTTGATGTATAACTGCCGCTTGCTCCTTCTGCATAAACAACCATTGACTTTACAGGCTTTCCACCCACAGTTACATCTGCTCTTATCTGATTATATTTTACAGATATATCGTATACAACCGATGATCCAACAGTAGTATTCAGTATTTGTACATCTTTATACAGTGTCCCATTTGCTAATACTGACGCCGTATAGTCATATGGAGGTATAGGACCGGTTGAATATCCACCATTCAGTATGGGGAATTTAGCGGTATAGTTATAGGTGGAATTATAGAGTATTATAGTGCCATTATTTATAGGCACACTTTTTGAGGTGGAACTATTTAGAGGATATGAAAATTCTACACTTCCGGAGATAGTAGTATTTTTAAGCTGGAAGTTGTGGAAAAAGTAGTAATCGGGAAGTCCTGTTGTTGAATTAAATGTTGTAGTTATTCTTTCCGCCTGTGCATTTGTTATATGGACGTGCCAGTAAGAAATTACGTTAGAACCAACTAGCGTTAGGTGATCAAGCGTTCCAGTACTTATTACTACCGTATCATTGCCGGGTAAACCAACCAGGCTGAAATAACCCGAAGAGTTTGTTAGAACCATTTCATGTGGGATTCCATATTGATCATATATTGTGACGTAGATTCCCCCTACACCCCGACCATCATATGTTGTAACTTTGCCAGTTATGGTGGCACCAGGATAATACGCTACTATTGGGTCTGCTGCAGAACCTATCTCAGATATAGGCGGTAGAAGTTGTGCACGGCCCTTACCTTCTGATACGAGCGTGTAAGCCTGTTGTATTGGGACTATTTTCCATGCGTTCGGATGGGCACTAGTATTGTTGTATGGATTGTAAGGAACTCCTAGGTAAACTAGTTCGAAATTACTCATATTCCAGGCTGGCATAATCTCGTATTGACCAGCCCCATACGATATCCCAGGTATACCATTTGTCTGGCCCACAGCTGAAGGTGGGTATCCTATAAAGAACCTGTAAATAGATGTGTTATAAAATGCCGGCGTGTAGGTTATATTAAGACCAGTGATAGTAGCAGTTGATGGAGTTTGATTCAGTGGGAATGTCCCCTCATCCGTAGACGCATAAATTTGATAAAATGAATACGGAACTATTTCTCCCTGGTAGGAATAAGAAACCTGATCCGTTAAATAAGCTGGAGCATAGAAAATTCCTGGATTAACCCCACTGAACGGGAATAAACTGTGATCTATCTGTACATATTTAACGTTGTAGCCTGTGGCATCTTCCAGTGCGAGGTAAGCACTGTTTAGGATATTGAGCGAATAATGACTAGCGAGATATCCCTTCAGAAACCCATAATATAAATTATCAGATGTAGGAGACTTAATAAAATTACCATATATGCTAGAATTTGAAATCACAGTGTTAAGGAAACTATTAGGGTCAAAATATGCTTTGTAAACTGTACTAATACCCGATTGACCGAGGTATGGAGAAAGCGTACTATTTATTAAGGAAAATGATTTATAATTTGTATAATAGCCTTTAACGAGTAGAGCTATTAATATGGATACTATTTGACTTTGATTCTGCGATAGGAGTATTTGACCAGCGGGTACATATCCTTGCTGGAAATCATCTGCCACTGTTGGATGCTGGCCCTGAAATACTTCCTGGAAACCATAGTCCCACCATGACACGTATGCTGGTCTTTCACCAATAGGAACATTGGTATCCTGTGTAGAAAGCCAAGAAAAAGATTGAGCCAGCGGCTGGCTGGAATTATCTATAAAGAAACCTGAAGATCCAAAGTACTGGCCTGTTGTATTGTTTGATCTCATAAATGCTGGCAGCTCACTTTGTATCTTAGAATTTATTATGTTTGCATTGTTTTCTGGTATAGCTGCATTCACTACCCCAATCCCTGATGGAATAACAAGAACCAGTACAAGTATTACTGCAAATGCAGCATGAACCCAATTTATATTACCCTTTACAGTCTTAGAAAAGCTCGTACTACCAACGTTTCTTTTCCTAACTTCTGTAAGCTTTGCCATATCAATAAAGTATACCAGCAGCCCGCCGCCAAGTATTCCATAAGCTGGTGCTGCCGTTATATTGAACCTAGCGGCTTCGAAGCTCATAAATATTGATACTACTGCAAATACAAGGATGAACATCAGTGCATCGGATTTTTCCTTTACATATTTGTATATGACGTAAACGATACCGCTCATTCCTATTATAAATTGAGCGACGCCAAAGCTGTTTATATATTCGCCCAGCGGAAGAGGAGCCGCTTCCGCTATAGTCGTATAAACCCTTGACTTTATGAAGTATCCAGCACCTGATATCAAGGTATGCATTACAGTAGGTTCTATCTTAAATAGAACGAAAAATCCAGCGAGGGAAACAACGATGGTGAGGGGTACAGTTATTATCCATGGCTTCCGTCCGATTATATTGATGAGAAGGAGAAAAGCTATACCTAAAACTGCAAGTTGAATTTCTGGTATAAACCACCCGTAAAGCTCACCATCTCCATAATAATAGTAAAAGCCCATCAAGAAGCCAAGAGCCATAGCGATTGATGTTAGATACGTCAAATAGCCTGTCGGTCTCCTCGTGAGCAGATTAATAACAGCCTGAACTACTATATAAATCAGCAATATAACTTCAATATATGCGTATCCCTGCCAGGAGAGCATCAGCCCTCCAATGGATGCTCCAGATAATAATGCATAGATTGTTGCCTTTCTATTTCTCTTATAGAAATTGATTATAGATGGGATGTAAGATTTAAAATCCAGCATATTCTGCAGAAACAACGATTTTTTGCTGGTTATAAGAGCCTTTTCAAAGAAATAAATCGTGAGGAAGGCAAAGAAAAGTTCCGGTGTATGCATCCTGCCATCGCTCAGTATTCCGGCCGAAAGGTTACCCGGCATCAGAGCGTAAAGAAACGCAGCAATAATGCCGGCCTTTTTACCGAATATCTCTTTGGCCATCAAATACACTGGAATTATCAGAAGAGCCCCAAAAACAGCATCGAATTCTTCAAAAGCATAATATGCTACCTTGAAAGCACTGCCGAATATTGGCGAAAGTATCGTAGCTACAAATACTATCATCCAGTGGAAAAATGGCGGCCTCGGATTGCCTGAACCTATTGGATAGTGCAGAAATATTTCATGAAGGAGTTGAGTGTGATAAGTTAATATGTATTGTATAATATAATAATTAAAATACGGATCACTGCCACCAGAGTTTGTAAGAAAAGGGTATTGCATGGCCTGTGACCAAGAAAAGTAATTGGCTACAAATAGGTAGAACACAACTAGCAGGCCAAGTGCGATCTCTGTTTCGTATCGTCTTAACACGGATACGAATTCAAATTGGTTTCGATGCTTATCAACGTTTTCTATCATACCGTGAAATCACTAATTAAATCTCCATATAAAAAACTGATCAGACAGGAGTCAAACATTAAGAAAACTTTCTGCTTAGGACTGATGTTTAATGCTAAAATATTCAATACATATAAATTTATCAGACAAATATAAGATCATGCATTCTGCCATTATATATATAGATCAGGTAAAAGCAGAAGTCCTAGCTCCTGATATAACTCAACCCATAGGGAGAGCAAAGTTAACCATAGCAATGAAAGGAGACTGTTTTTACATTTATATAGAAGCACCTGATACAGTATCGCTTAAGGCATCATTAACTTCTATAGCAAGACTAATTCATGTTATAGAAGAGGTGGAGGGAGTATTAGATGGTCGAGCCAAATATTAGTTCATACTTACAAAATCAATTGAAGCAAGCTCAAGAATTAGAGGAAAATATAGAAAAAATAGCAACCCAGAGATACCAGCTGGATCTTAGTTTAAAGGAAATAGAGAAAACCCTTCAAGAACTTAATAAAATAGATGATAAAACTCCGGTTTACAGGAGCATTGGTTCAATACTTTATAAAGTTGATGACAAAAAGAAGCTCATAGATGAGTTGGAAGAGCAGCTTGAACTGACAAAGATAAGGATTAATACCCTTGACAAGCAGCAGAAATCTCTTGAGGAAAAATATAAGGAATTACAGGCCGCAATAAGAGAACGTTATAATCAGGACAATAAGAAAGGTGCCGTCAGTTGATAGATTTTCTCGATGTTCAGGCTTCAACCCCTGACATAAGGATTTCAGTAGACAAGGTCGGTATTCGAAGAATGAAATTTCCAATTAAAATTGGAGACGAAGTAGCCATTTTATCAGCTGATTTATATATTGATATACCCCAGACTAGGAAAGGGGCCGATATGTCTAGAGCTGTCGAATCTATTCAATCGGTTCTTTCTCGGCCGTCAATTAATTTAGAATCACTAGGAATAGAAATATGCAAAGAAGCCTTAGGGCGTTTCAATTACGCATCTAGGGTTGAAGTCAAAATAAACGGGGAATACTATAAAAAATCAAATGGCGGATACGATGAAATTTCCCTTTACATAAGGACAAAATGTGGAATAGATGGTAATATAGAAAACTTAACTGGTTTATCTTATGAGGCAATAACTGCATGCCCATGTGCAATGGAAACAACAAGGGCACTTATTAGCAAAGACATACCTGATTCTGAAAACGTACTCTATTATATCCCAACCGTGACGCATAATCAGAGAAACAGGACAAAGTTAATAGTGAGCAATAACGCAGGCAAGATAAGCTTCTGGGACATATATAAAGTACTAGAATCAGTACAGGGAAAACCGCTGGAATCTCTTTTAAAAAGGATCGACGAAGGCAAACTAGTTTACGAAGCGCATAAGAAACCTAAATTCGTGGAAGATGTTGTGAGGGAGGTAGCATTTGCGGCTGTAACTTTGCTTCCACTATCTGATGATGATATGGTTATAGTATCCTCAGACAGTGAAGAAAGCATACACCCACATAATGCCTACGCAAGTATGAAGAAGAGAGCCTTAGACTTAAAAAAGGAACTAAATCTTTGAGCGTCGTGCTCTGTATTTTCACGCATCTATTTTTAATATCTTTCGCCGATCAACTCCATAATCTTCTTTCTTACCGAAGAGGAGCTATTCAGTTGTCCGTCATACTTAGATATTCTCACTATTTTAACGGTAATTCCCAGCTTATTTATTTTACTTTGTAATTCTGCCTCGTCGAACTTCTGATCGTAACCCAAGGTTATAATGTCTGGTTTAACTTCAATCACCGTCTTCATCATGTCACCTTCATGGCCAAGGATAGCTCTATCGACGACCTTTAATTCTGAAATGAGGGCTAGCCTTGAGTTCTCATCAAATATTGGAATCTTACCATTATTGCGGGCTGTAGAATCACGAGCAACGACAACTACAAGTTCATCTCCGAGTTTTTTTGATTCCTTAAGATAATGAATATGACCCAAATGTAGAATATCGAAAACACCAGTTGCCATTACTCTGATCATCTTAGCTTAATTTTTACTCCATAGATAAATATTTGTAGAAAACCTATCAGCCTGAATATGATAGTAAGAAGATATCTTAAGCAGGATCTTTGCGCTGTGGCAAGACTTGAAGTTCGTTCTTTTGAGATCGGTCCGTATGATAAGGAATATCTAAGGGAGGTACTTGAGAATGCTTCCTCCATTAGTTATATAGCCCAAATATCTGATAAGATTGTAGGCTATATTGTCGCAATGCCTTTGAATTCACAGGAAATAGATATAGAAAGCATAGCGACTGATCCGGATTTCAGAAAAAGATCTATCGGCACGAGACTAATAGCAAGAATTGAGAACGAGTCTAAGTCATTAGGATACCGAAACATAATACTTGAAGTAAGGAAGGAAAACATTGAGGCTATATCATTTTACAGCAGGTTGGGTTTTAATATAAAAGAGTTCATTGTAAATTATTACGAAGAGTATTACAGAGGCTCAAGAGATGCCTATCGTATGGTAAAATCCCTATCTTAATCTCCTGTGCTAATACTAACATCTTTATAGATGTCATGAAATTACCAGTTACAATGTATGAGCCATCTTGCGTGTTCTGCACAGAGATTATACAAAAAAGGAATGCAGCAGTTGTGGCGGAAAACGAATATACAATAGCCTTTATGGATAAGGCACCAGTTGAACCAGGCCACGTCCTGGTAATACCAAAAAGACATTTCATAAACATATTTGACATAGACGACTTCTACTATATTGAAGTTCAGAAAATGGTAAAAAGAGTTTCAAAGGCAGTTCTTGAGGCACTTTCTGCAGACGCGCTGAATGTAGGGCAGAACAACGGGAGATGCGCCAACCAGATAGTTATGCACTATCACGTTCACGTTATACCTAGATGGTGTGATAGGCCATTTAAGTGGGGGAGAATAGAAGCATCTTTTGAGGAGCTCCAAAACACTGCTAAATTAATATCAGAAACTTATGATAGACTGTTTTCTGTTAAGGGCAAGGCTTTATCAAATACCCGGTGATATTTGGCTCCTCCTCATCTGCTTCCCGTTCGCGATTTTTTATAACTTTACTTGAAGTACCGATTCGTTAAAAAATCAACAAGAAATTGACAAAATCCTAGAATGCAAAATTATAATAAGGGATGCATTATTTCTTAATGTAGAGGGTATATGCATGAAGAGCATCGAGGAGTTATACAAAAGAGCGCTCGAGCTTAAAAATAAAGGAATGAGTGATAAAGAAATATCCACAGAATTGCACCTCTCTGTAAATACTGTTACCTGGCTACTTAGCAAAGAATTCTTAAAGGAAGGGGCCGTTCAAGACGTTAAGATTGGTTGGAGGAGCTTAGGTGTCTTTGGTTCCAGAATTATAAGCATTGCAGAGGTAATGAGCGATATAATAAGAGAGGAGATGCAAAGAAACTCATTTGAAGTTGATTCCATACTTGGAATTGCTATCAATGGTATTCCGTACGCAACGATGGTATCGTATCTTATGGACAAGGAACTTATAGTCTACAGACCACATCCAGCACGAAAGGAAGGCTTCTTTAGTTCTAATTTTGCCGGTGTAGAAGGAAAACGTATAGTTATAATAGATGATGTGGCAAGCACAGGTGAAACATTAAAGAGAACCATCACAGACGTAACAAAAGAAGGGGGGAAAGCTGTACTATGTGTTATCTTAGCGTCAAAGATGGGCGTAGACGATCTCAATGGCGTACCAGTGAGGTCACTGCTTAGAACTCGCATAATAGGCGGCACATAATTTATATTTCCTAGATAACGTCAAAAAAAACCAAATATTTAATTAACCTGACTATGCACTATAGTATAAGATTGCTTCATTTAAATTGCTTGATCTTCGGTTAAGCGTTGTTACACAACAGTTATTTATATATTGAATATCCCTCCATAGTGATTTAATTGTTCTGGGCCGATGCAGCAGTTAAGGATTTGATAGGGGAACAGAGAATTTCGACGGGTATATCGCCGTCCGGGCCGATCCATGTAGGCAACATGAGAGAGATACTCACAGGGGATATACTCTACAAGGCCGTTATCAAGAGGGGCCTAAAATCAGATTTCATCTATTTATGTGATGACATGGATCCGCTGAGAAAGGTTTATCCGTTCTTAGATCAATCTTATAGCAAGTATGTAGGATTTCCTCTAAAAAATATACCATCACCGGATGGCGTAGGAGTTTATTCTGATCACTTCTTGAATCCCTTCATTGAAGTGATGAGAAAGACGGGCATTCCTGCCAGAGTAATAAAAACATCAGATCTGTATGGCAACGGGATACTAGCCGATGCTATAGATACAGTTATGGAAAGAAGATCAGAAATCAAAGATATACTTGAAAAAATTACCGGCAGAATGATAGAAGGCGATTTTTATCCATACGAACCACTTTGCGAGAAATGCGGCAGAATAAATTCTACGTCTGTTATATCCTATAAATATCCCTATGCCGAATATACGTGTAAATGTGGTCACCATGGCTTTGCAGATATCAGGCGAGCTGAGGGGAAAATGCCTTGGAGAATAGAATGGCCGGCTAAATGGTACGCACTCAAAGTATCAATAGAACCATTCGGTAAGGACCATGGTGCTCCTGGTGGGTCATATGATACAGGGAAGAGAATCGCGCGTGAAATATTTGGGATTGAACCTCCTCTTCCACTCGTATACGAGAGGATAATGCTAAAAGGAAAAGGTGCCATGCACTCTTCAACCGGACTAGCTATACCTGCGTCTGAAATAATAGATGTAATGCCACCAGAGCTGTTAAGGTTCCTAATAGCAAGGGTTAATCCTTCTCGTCACATAGATTTTGATCCCGGCTTAGGTCTTCTTAATTTGTTCGATGAATTTGAAAGGTATTTGAACAAATACAGAGAAGGAGATATCGATGGAGACAGCAAAGCAATTATAGAGTATTCGTTGATAGAAAAAGAGAAATTATCTTATCCTATAGATTTCAGGCACTTAATAACGCTAATTCAGATTTACCAGAAAAAGGAGGATATATTAAGGGCTGCCATGGCATCCACTAAAGATCAACTTGATGAAAGCGCACTATACGATGAGATAAAATACGCCAAAAACTGGCTTGAAAGATATGCTCCTGACAACGTAAAGTTTAAGCTTTTAGCAATTGACGAAAAGGCTGAGTTAAGCGATCAGGATAGAGCTATACTTTCAAAGTTTCTGGAAGTATCGAATTCAATGGCTTGGGACTCCAACGAGATTCATTCAACGGTCCATAATGTAGCAAAGGATCTAGGCATAGGACCAGATGCTGCCTTCTCAACATTCTACAAGGTATTTATTGGCAAAGAACGTGGGCCTAGGCTTGGATATTTCCTGTTTAACCTCGGCAAAGATTTCACTATAGCAAGGATAAAGAGCGTTTTAGGTGGTAATTCCTGATGACTACCTGTAATATTTCTTTAGAAGTGAAAAAGAAAATAATAAGAACAGGTAATCAAGCTTAAGGTGATTGGCATAAAGATACTTGTAAACTGTGCGCTGCCTTATGCAAACGGGCCGTTACATGTTGGGCATATTGCAGGAGCATACCTCGGTGCAGACGTATTTGTAAGGTTTAATCGCTTAATTGGAAATGAGGTTCTATATGTATCCGGAAGTGATGAATATGGAACTCCTATCACTGTGAGGGCAGAAAAAGAGGGGAAAAGCCCTCAGGAGATCGCCGATAGATACTATGCAGAACACATAGAAACATTCAAAAAACTTGGAATAAATTTTGATATTTTTATGAGGACAACGTATCCCGAGCACAGTTCTGTTGCACAGGAGTTTTTTTTAAAATTGCTAAACGAAGGTGTAATAGAAAAAGGAACAATGATAGCTCCGTACTGCAGAAAAATAGGCAGGTTTATGCCTGATAGGTACATAGAAGGAGAATGCCCCTACTGCGGTTATAAAAAGGCGCGTGGAGATCAATGCGATAACTGTGGGAGAACCCTCGATCCACAAGAACTAATAAACCCTGTGTGCATACTCAGCGGGGAAACCCCAGAATTCAGGGAAACTGAACATTTTTTCCTAAGGCTGGATCTATTCGAGGAAAGGTTGGAAGAGTGGCTAAAAACGAAAACATTCTGGAAGCCAAATGTATTGGCATACACAAGGAATTTTATTCAAGGTGGACTTAAAAAAAGAGCCATAACTAGGGATATAGATTGGGGTGTTAAAGTACCACTCGAAGGCTACGAACACAAAAGGATATATGTGTGGTTTGAGGCTTTGATTGGATATATCACAGGAGCAAAGATGTTTTCAGAGGTCATAGGAAAGCCAAATTATTGGAAAGAATTTTACTTCGATAAGGATGTAAAAAACTATTACTTTATAGGAAAGGACAATATACCTTTTCATAGCATAATATGGCCGGCTATGCTGTTGGGCTACGGAGAGCTTAACCTTCCATACGATATTCCTGCAAACGAATATTTAACTTTCAAAGGCGAGCAGTTTTCGAAGAGCAGGGGCATCGGCTATACTGTTGATGAATTGCTCCGCGTAATACCCCCTGATTACTTGAGGTACTACGTGGCATCCATACTTCCTGAAACAGGCGATTCTGATTTCTCCTTGGAAGAACTTGTTAAAACTGTAAATTCTGATCTTATTGACAAATATGGCAACTTTGTCCACAGAACCTTATCGTTTATCAACAAATATGACTTGAAAATAACTAAGCCTAATTCTCTAAATGATGAGGCCTTCGAATATGCTCAGAACGCCTTCAAAGAATATTGTGATGAACTTTCACAGGTTCATATAAAGAGATCTTTAGCGATCTGGCTAAACTTAGCTATATACGCAAACTCGTACTTCAACAAATCAGAGCCGTGGAACTTAATAAAAACAGACAGAGATCAGTGCAATTATAAGCTTTATGTCTCTCTCAAACTTGCCCAATACCTTACTGCGATGATATATCCATTTACGCCAACATCAGCAAAGGCCATATGGGAACAACTTGGAGTTAACATGGACATTGATTCTTCCTTTTCTATCCTTAATTCAATAAACGATTTCTCTGTGAAACCATCCCGAATACCTTTTGAGAAATTAGACATTGATAAGTTAAAATTATAATTATATTTATAATCAATAATAATTTGTTTTCAGTATACATTATCTTATTTAAGCTTTTTTTTAAATAGGTTAATATATGATTAATATAATAAGCAAATAACGGGGACTTTTCATTATCGTTTCTAAATCAAGCTCCCCAAGAATTAGGTGTAGAAATGGTGCGTAAAAGAACAGGATTGAAAAAGAATGCTATCGGGTTAATGCAGGGTGTATTCCAGTCTATGGGAAAAGTAGCACCGGCAGCAGATATTGCTATTCTGCTTGTTGCAACGTTCTCGATCGCAGACTCTAAAACTATACTTTCTGTAATATTTGGATGGCTAATATACGCTCTCTTTATGGTAACGCCCTATCAATTCTCTAAATACAAATCCAATGCAGGCAGCTATTATGCTTACGCATCAGCTTCAACAGAAAGCGGAAAACTGGGACCGATAACTGCGTTGAGTTTTATGTACTAAGATATTACCGGAGCGGCTTTTGGTATACTAGGTTTGTCGTCATTCATTTTTTTAATATCTCCAAAGATAAGCTCCATACCAGGTTACGATTTCTGTTAACAATGTTAACAGCCACCTTTGGAAGTTATCATCTGTCTTATGCTTAAACTTCGTGGATATAACCCTATACCCTCTATCCCGTTAGCAAAAGCTTCGGGGATTGCTTTCTTTATTATGTTGTACGAAGACTGTAGATCAGCATGAATCAACTTTCCAGTTGCAGATCGGAATATGCCCCTATGAATCCGCTTGCCCATGTATGTGTCATGATGTTCTATGCTCTCATTGTCCAGGAATGAACATTTGCTTGTGTAATCCTCGTTCTGCATTATGACAGTGATCCCAATCTCTTCGGCTTTGTATTTTATCTGGTATATGAGCATGTTGAATGGCAGCTGGACAAAGTTCTGGTTATTCTTCTTTCCCATGTTGGATGAATCCTTCCATCTGTTGTTATGGCCTATAACTATTGTATCGATGTTCATGATCTTTGCATACTCCACAATGGATTTCGAAACCTTATGCATGATGTCCTTGACTTTCCTGTTTCTCTTCATGAAGAGTTTTCTTATCTTCACTGTCTGTTTTCTCTCATTTCCCTGGAGATCGTTTATGCTCCTATACCTTGCAAGCTCCTTGTTGAAGTACTGGTTGATCGATTTGAGCAATCCTGCCTTTACAGCAATCCCTATTTCATGGATGTTGTTACCTATAGTTACAAGATTCCTCACACCGATGTCGATGCCCATGGCCCTTTTCGGTTTTGTTATAGGCATGTCCGCTGTCTCCTTCTCGTACACTATTTCTATCATGTATCCTGTGCCCTGAGGCACTATCCTTACTTCTTTCAGCTTAATTTCATTTTCATTCAGCCTTGTTTTTACCTCCATGTTCATTATCTTAGGGAATTTCAGTATACCATCCCTGATCCTGCACTGCTGATTCGTAAAGACAAGCAGGAACTCACCATCTGTTTCCTTATATCCCGGCAATCTAGGCCTTCCCTTGAATTTATCAGGATGCTTCTTCCATGCTTTCATGGACTTGAAGAATGAATACCATGCCATTACAGTCTTCTTTACTGTCCACTGTGCTGTCTGTGCCGGCAACCTCTGGTAGTTGTTGTGATCCTCTATCTCGGATGGTTCCTGGAATAACTTCACAAGATCCCTATAGCCAGTGAGTTTCTCCCCCTTCAGGAACTGCTGCCTGAGAATGTAGTTGACCTGGTTGTAGAGATTCTTGGAGAGATGGCACATATATGAGATGGTATCATTTTCCTTCAGGTATATCTGTTCTGTTCTCCTAACCTTCATACCCGACCTCGATGTAGTGATTCTTTCGTTTGGAATACATCTTCATGGAGTAAGAGTGCAGCATTGAAACTATTTCTTCAAAGACTTCCTCAGAATCAAGTTTTGTATTGCCTACTTCCGAGATAACAGCTATCTCTGTCCTGTACTTCCTGAACAGGTAACTAAAGAGATCGAAACCAACCCTGCTTAGCCTGTCCTTATAGGTTATTATGACTTTTTCCACCTTATTGTTTATGATCTCATCTAACATCTCAAAGAATCCTTTCCGTTTCTCCAATGATATTCCGGATGCAATATGGGCGTATATTGCACTTATTGTATATCCGTTCATGAAACACTACTGCTTCATCTGGTTCTGAAGATCGTTCTTCTGCTTTGCCGTTGATACACGTTCATACAGCACAGTTTTTCTCTTAACATCCTTGTTAAGGATTTTATAAACGTCTTCCTCATTGTAATTGTATCGTTTGTTCGGCATCACAGTGTACCTGATCCTGCCATCCTTTGAATAGACATGAAGAGTTTTTCTGGATATCTGCAATAAATTCAAAACTTCTTCAGCTTTCATGGTCAATGTATTATACATAATAGGTATACATCATTATCGTTTTAATTAACCATATATTTGGGTAGTCTTTGCTGCTGCATTTACAATATACATAATCGTCATAACGTACATCGGAATAAAGCCGTCCCTTGGCTACAACGCGGTGGCATGACTAGCAGAAGTGCTATTTCTCTTGATTGGAGCAGTAATAATAATTATAAAAGTTGGGAATGGAAACAGTCTAGAACCCTTTTCCATCCCCACTAACTTGGGTGTCGGCTTCTCTGCCATAATGTTCGGATCAATATTTTCAATATTGGATTTCACTGGAACGGGAGTAGTTACGACAGTATCCGAAGAGATGAGAGAGCCAAAGAAGAATATAGGCCGCTCAATAGTTTACGCTATGATACTCACAGCAATATCGATAATTCCTGCGACCTATGCCTTGACAGTGGGGTGGGGCATATCAAACATATCGTCATTTGCATCAAGCCCCGATGCCGGAATTATCGTCTTCGAAAAATACCTCGGGCCCATTGGAGCAGTACTTCTTATCATATTTACAATAAACAGCTACCTTACGAATGGAGTCTCTAAGGCCACGGCAATTGGAAGGTGGTGGTATTCCGCTGCAAGCGATGGTATAGTATTTCCAAAGAGATTTAGCAAGGTGCATTCAAAATACAAGTCGCCGTACTATGCGATACTAACCTGGAGTGTTAGTTCGTTTGCACTTGATGTGATAATGGGACTTTACTTTGGCCCAAAAATAGCTGCTTTCATACTTGAGGCAGGTACAGGAATCTCTATCATAATAGTGCACATAATGGCAAATACATCCCTAACGTTGTATACAAGAAGGATAGATAGATTCCACTTCTTAAAACACGCGCTTGCTCCTGCATTCGCTACTGTAATTAGCCTTGTGGTTGTTTATTTTACTATATCGGATATATGGTCGAAATGGGTAACACATCCTAATCCTGTAAACGACGCTTACTTTGCTTCATTCATAATAACTCTTTTGTGGGTAATTGTAGGAGGCTTAATCGTTACCCTATACTATTCCAGAAAGAAGCCGAATGTATTAATAAACGCAGGAGAATTCGATGTTGAAAATACCAGGGTATAAAATTAGTTTAAAACTTTTGATACCCTTTTAATAGTTATGGGTATCACATTATTTTCAAACTCTATTGTTGCAATGTCAACAGGATCAATAACATTTTTTGGTATGTCAATAATAACAGGGGCACCCATAGCAATTTGAAGGGCTCTTGCCCCAATAATCCTTGCCTTCTCAAATTTTGTATACTTCATATAAACCTGGCATAACGTTATTAAAAACTTGTATAATATCTTTACTAAAAAGATCTAGATCAAACGTTTATTTATAAGTAACCTGGACCTTCTTCATCTTGAAGCCCTTAGGACAGTTAACATTCTGCCCAATAGATTTAATAGCAACCTTCAAATCGTTTTTTTGATAATATAAGTTGCATTTCTCTATATTCGGGCACGTTATGTAGTCGCAGTTCATTGATTTCATAGTTACTATGGCTCCCTCTTGAAGCTTTTTACTTTCCTGTATTATAAAGAAATCCTCTAATTCTTCTACTTCCACAGTGTTAACTTTGTCTCCATTGAATATTATGCAGGGATTGAGCTGTTCTCTTACTTTAGTTACTCGATATTTGTGCCCTTGTTCCAAGTTGAAACAGACATTTTTAACTCTGCAGTCTGAACACGTAGGAAGTGGGCCTGCAAAAACGAATTCAATACCTTCTTTAGCAAGATCTTTACCAATTAAACTGATCTTCGGCAATGCTTAACACCTCTAGGAGATATCATATAATTCCAGTCAGTTCCAAAGCCTTAACAGCTGCATCGTAAGACATATCACTCTCTCCAAGTATAGTATACCTCTCCGGCCTTATCGCATGTGCTCTTCGAAGGGCCTCAATAACCACTTCTTCTTTGAGGCCATAGTCTCTGGCCTTTACGGATACCCCAAGCGATTCAAAGACATCCCTTATCTTCTGCCAGTTATCATCGTGGAGATAAAGAGAGACGATGGTTCCCATCGCACACATCTCTCCGTGGAGCATGTTATTTACTCCTGCAGCTTCTAACGCGTGCGCAAAGAGATGCTCACTTCCACTCCCAGGCCTAGAATTTCCTGCAATAGCCATCGCTGTACCGGAAGCTAGTATATTCTTTGTCACAAGCCATACAGATGATTCATCATACTTTCTAATCTCGCCAACCTGAGATATTACTTCCTGTGCAGAGTATTCGGACATCGCCGCTGCACTTGAACTGAATTCTTCGCCCCTTAACCTATGCGCTAATTTCCAGTCCTTAACTGCGCTTATGTTGGATATGACATCAGCTGCTCCAGCAGCAAGGTATCTGTAAGGGGCTTTTATCATTACAGATGTATCAGCTATAACACCAATTGGCATAGCACCTTCTTCAGAATAGGATATGCCATTTCTTCTTAAGGACGCACGCGGAGAGGCAATTCCATCGTGGCTCGGAGAAGTAGGTATGCTAATGAAAGGTAGATTCTTATCGTAGGCAAGCTTTTTGGCGAGATCGATCTTAGTACCTCCGCCAACTCCAATAATTATTCCAGCATTTACATCATTCGTCTCTTCCTCAATTTTCTTGAGGTTTTCATAATTAGCCTCGCCTGCGAATGATAAGTGAACTTCATAGGGAGATGAAGCAAGTATCTCTACAATTTTCTTACCCGCAAGTTCGTATGTCGTATTTCCGGTTACGATTATCACATCGCGTGTCCTACTGTTCTGATCTACAACATCCAACACGCGATTCAGGACATCATGCCCTATATAAACGTCCCTAGGAAAATGCATGGTCCTGTATTTTTGAAATTCCATTGTGAACAACAAACATACGAAGGATATAAACCTTTCATCCATAAAGATAAAGAATATACGAATAAAAAAATTTAATTTCCGAATTTAGTACTTTATATTTGTTGAGATGTTGCCTCATCTATTACCCTGGAATGCTCCTTTGATGGTTGAACCATAGGCGATCTGTATCCACCGTTTATGTTATGCTTTTTATAAAAAGCATAATAATACCCCGAAGGGAACGTAGGCGCATTAACCGCATACATAAGAGGGTTAACTTTGTTCAGTTGTATTTCTCTAGATTTCTTTAGATCCCCAGATTGGAAGGCTTTGTAAAGATCAACTATACTTCCTGAAATATTTGAGAGACCGCATACTCCGCCGTTTGCACCCAAGGCCATAGAAGTAAGCAGAAGATCATCCTGCCCTTGAAATACGCTGAAGTCCTTTGAAACAAGAGTTACTATCCTGGAGAAGAACCTCATATCACCAGAACTATCTTTTATCCCCTTTACCTGCGAAAACTCAGATTTAAGTTTTTTTATGACATTCTCAGGTACCCATGAGCCGGCAAGCTGCGGGATATTATAAATAAATAGGTCGTTAGAGGAAGCGGATATGACCTCAGAGAAATGCTTGTACATCCACTCTTCGTCCGGCTTTATGTAGTAAGTTGGCATTAGCACCCTTACCTCAATTCCCACATCCTCTGTAAACTTAGACAGTTCTATGGACTCTTGCGTGCTTGATGAACCAACACCCGCGTATACTGTCAAATTGTTCCTATTTTCGCTCACAAACTGCAAAAACTTCTTTCTCTCTTCCAAGCTGAACATAGGGAATAGGCCAGTTGAACCCATCGGAAATAGCCCAGATACACCGTAACCTTTCAAATCCTGTATTAAGAGCCTTGTTGCATCGTAATCTATTTCTCCTGCCCTGTTAAAGGGAGTAAGCATAGGTGTAACGATCCCATTATACATACGTAGCTATCATAAATAAGTAATTAAGTCTATTGAGGCGTCGACTCCTTCGACCCGTTTGCCGAATTTGTCATCTCCATCTTTACGGCCTTATTTAGATTGATTTTGTATCCGAGATATCCGATCACAAGGACAGATAGGACGACCAGGAAGAAAGGTAGACCAAGAGCATCAAGATTGTGAATCTTTATCCCCGTAATTATTTGATAATTCCAGAGTTGTGGGAATATTAGCGTAACTATCCCTGCAATAACAAAGGTAATTCCACCGTATGAAAGAACAAAGTGGCTTATTCCTCTAGCAACAAAGGCTATACCGTTAACAGTTAGATCTTTCTTCTTGGAAAGCCAAAGCCCGAAAAGTGTGCCGGCCAGCACCTGCATTGTCATCGTACCAAGACCAAACATGAGGCCAGGCAAAAACCCAAGATATATCGGCATGTTGGGAGCTATAACGAAGTAAATAATAAGTGCAAATGCACCAAATCCAAATCCAGCGATCAATCCATGAACAAATGCCAGCTTTGTTGGAACTGGGCGGTATACTCCATCTTCATTAACCATTACAGGATTCTCCATATGTTCAAGTTCCAATTTTTCCCTCTCTTTGTTGTGCTTGTGTATGCCAAATATCCTATACAATGATTCTTCTATGATGTGTATGTGTGGATATTTGAGCTTATTTGCTATGTAGAAACCGGATAACGCCATAACAGCTCCAACTATAACATATACTATACTATTGAAATAGGTATAAAACATGAAGCTTGCAAGAGCTAGGGCAGCTATCTCAGACATAAGTGCCCGCTCAACTGTAAAGCCTGCTGAGAACACAAGACCGGCCTTTGCACCACCCTTCGTTGAATAGTTGCCTACTGCGTAAGAAAAAGTGATAGGCCAGGTATGTTCATCTGGGGTTATACCGTGAACTATGCCTAGGAGATAAGATATAACTATCGCAGCGTATAATCCTTCATAACTTGGATTCCAAAGGTTAATAATCATATTCTTAGCATTATGCTAATATATTTAAATCTTTTGAATAGCATGGTGCATGTTCATCTTTAAATTGCGAATTTCAATTCTTACTAAGTAACGAAAGGTAATAGTATTGGAAGCTAATCTATGCCAGATGGCTTCCAATATTAAGATCGTATTTTTTGGTACAGGAGGATCTTGGCCCACACCTATAAGAGCTATGCCAGGGGTGGGGATACAAATAGATGATGTATTTAACCTGTTTGACTGCGGAGAAGGCACCCAGAAACAGATAATGAAGAGCAAATGGTCGTTTATGTCAATTGATAATATCTTTATAA
Source organism: Thermoplasma volcanium GSS1 (assembly GCF_000011185.1). Taxonomy (NCBI): domain Archaea; kingdom Methanobacteriati; phylum Thermoplasmatota; class Thermoplasmata; order Thermoplasmatales; family Thermoplasmataceae; genus Thermoplasma; species Thermoplasma volcanium. The sequence goes on from NC_002689.2 coordinate 1,292,165, forward strand.
CGCATTTTCACGGGGACCATTTTCTTGGGCTCATCGGCCTTGTACAAAGCATGTCGTTTAACAACAGGACAAAAGACCTCAATATATTTGGACCCAGAGGAGCCATCGGTATAATATCCAATGCTATAAACATCGGCTATTATACCCTACGCTTTAGGATAAATGTCTATGAGCTTGAACCTGATAAAACCTATGATCTCGGGAAGTTCCTTTTAAAGACTACCCTAAACGATCACCCAGTGCCAGCACTCTCATATACCATAGAAGAAAAAGACATAATACGCGTGGATCCTCAAAAGGCTAAGGAACTCGGAATACCTTCAAAGATAATAGAAAAGATAAGAGACAACGGTACTTATGAATACAGAGGCCGTAAATATTCCATAGACGAGATAAGCGGTGGCATAAGGAAAGGTAGGAAAATTGTCTATACCGGGGATACAAAACCCATGCAAAAGATGGCTGACTTCGCGAAGCATGCCGATGTCTTGATACACGATACTACTACCGATTCTTCATTTGAACCGGCGGTAAACCAGTTTGGGCATTCGTCAGCAAAGCAAGCGGCCAGAATAGCGAGGGATGCAGGCGTATCAAGACTCTTTCTTTATCATTACAGTCCCCGGATCACGGATGTGTCGCCGTTAGTAGACGATGCTAGGGCAGAATTCCAAGAGAGTTATGCAAGTGAGGACCTTATGGAATATGAGGTGAAGGTGAAGCATTAAGTTCTCTACGATTCTGATCTCTCTTTTATTCGTACAAGAGCGTGCGTCGCACCCTCTCTAAAGTGGTTGAAACTCCACTTTCCAAAAATTGAGTAAGGGAATATAAGCTTAACATCAAAATCGCAGGAGAGTAATGTTGAATCGTTTTCTTTGCAAGTTCCTATTCGAACTATGCCTCGTAATGGACCTTTGATGTATTCCTCTACAACAATTCTTTCTCTTTCTAATAATATAAATTTCATCACGCCATTAGCAGGAAATGCAAATCTTATCTTAAATAAACCATTGCCTAAATTAAGGATTTTAGTGGTACCGTGCCAGTAATTCGGAATATCTTCCCATTTGGATACAATTTTCCACACTTTTTCGGGATCAGCTGATACTTCTATTTTTTCCTGAAACCTTATGTTCACACAAGATTAATGTAGAAACGGTATACAATTTTTTTGATGCAGGATATATTACTATGCCGACATGCTTTAGCGGAATGCTGATCTATCTTGGGAATCTCATGGTTTAGTATCAATTTGGGAGCACATTCTTGCGGGTATTGCGAAACATTTTTCATTCAACAATTTTATTAACTAGAGAAAAATAGTCTTTCATGAAGATTGGCAGATGCCTTTACCAAGGAAAAGAAACTCTGTTTTTATTTAGCAATGGTAAATATTTCAGCATAAATGGAAAATCAGATATAAACGAGATTATTAAAACTGGTGCTGATAAAATAGATGTGGGAAATGAAATTTCAAATTTTCAGTTCCTTCCAGCAGTAAACCCTCAGAAGATCTTTCTCCCAGCAGTAAATTTCAGGTCACATTCCGCAGAATCAGATACAAGATTCCCTCCTAAACCTTACTTCTTCACAAAATTCAGCAACGCACTAGTTGCAAACAATTCAGAATTGCGAACGCCAGGTACAATTAAAAAATTAGATTATGAAGGGGAAACAGGCGCTGTTATAGGTAAAAAGTGCTACAATATTCCAGCAGAAGATGCCTACGACTGCATATTTGGCTTTACTATAGCGAATGATTTATCAGCGCGTGATTTTCAGTTTCCGGAAATGCACCCATACGGATACAATTGGGTTCAGGGAAAGGCGTTTGATGGAGCGTTGCCAGTCGGCCCTTACATAACGACAAAGGATGAGATACAATTCCCGCTTGAAATAGAAACGAAGGTTAACGGTGAGACAAGGCAGAAAGGAACGACAGATGACATGGTATTCTCATTCCAGGATCTAATTTCAACTCTATCGCAGAACATAACACTGGAACCTGGAGACATCATAACATCAGGCACACCCGCCGGTGTGGCTGCTTTTTCAGAAAAGTTATATCTAAAGAGCGGGGACGTTATTGAAATTTCAGTAAGCAGCCTTGGTACATTAATGAATAAAATATTATAATTTAAAAATTATAGTAATATTCTAGCGTCGACTACGGTTGCACCTTTAGTCGATACGATCATCGGATTTGCATCGACGCCTTTTATCTCTGGATGATCATACTCAAGCCAAGAAAATCTTACTATCTGATCGACAACTGCGTCTATATCCAGCGGCCCTCTCCCTCTGAATTCCTTCATAAGCTTTCCGGCAATGGTTTCGTTTATCATGTCGTATGCTTCTTTCTTGCAGACTGGTGCCATCCTGAATGATACGTCTTCAAGTACCTGCACAGCTGTACCGCCTAGCCCAAACATAACAGTAGGCCCGAATGTAGGATCGTTTATTGTACCTATTATTGTTTCAAGATCACCTTTCAGCATCTCTTCAACGACAATACCATCGATCCTGGCATTTGGTACGTTCTTTTTAACATTGGAGATTATGTCGTCATATGCCTTTAGAAGTTCATCGCTATTGCTTATATTCAGAATAACACCGCCTACATCGGTCTTGTGTATAACATCAGGGCTCTGTATTTTAGCTACAACAGGATACTTAAACTCCTGGGCTATTTTCATCAGATCGTCCTTACTCCTGGCAAGTTCTGTCTTGTTTACGTTTATCCCATATTCAGAGAATATTTTCTTGCTCTCTAGCTCACTTAGGGACTTTACGCCAGCCTCAATGTACTTCTTAAGCTCCGATCCAATGCCATCCTTTTTCAAATCTGACGGTCTTTCCGGTCCAACACATATAAGATCATTCATCTGCTGGTGTTTTCTTAGTGCAGAAATGGCCTTCACTGCTTTGTCAGGAGAGTCGAAGGTTGGTATTCCATTTTTGATTAGATATAGCGATGCATTAATAGAGTTTTCGCCACCAACAAACCCAGCGACTACAGGTATCTTCCTATTTGATGACAGTACACCATTGATTATTCCCTTTGCTGCATCTGACGGGTCAAGATTTGCTACTTCGCAATAAAGTACGACAAGGCCGTCAACACTCTCATCCTCCATCACCGTTTTTATTGTATCTGCATATATCTGAGGTGTGGCCATCGCACTCATATCTATTGGGTTCTTCGTACTTCCAAACGAAGGTATTATTTGCTTTATCTTTCCCTGAAGATCGTTAGAAGGCGTCTGCAAAGGCAAACCTGATGCTTCCGCTTGGTCAGTTGCGAGAACTCCTATTCCGCCGCCGTTTGTAACAACGATGAGATTATCGCCTTTCATTGGCTTTTGAAGAGAAAGCGTTAAGGATAGATCGAAAAGTTCTTCTATCGAATAAGCTCTTATTACTCCAGCTTGTTTTAATGCGCCATCATAAACACGGTGAGACCCAGCTAGAGATCCAGTATGGGAAGCCGCGGCAACTGATCCATGTTTTGAAACACCGGATTTAAGCATAACTATTGGTTTGTTTATTAACCTTGCGGTGTCTACAAACTTCCTTCCTGCCTTAAGGCCTTCTGCATAGAGAGATATGCATGAGACATTTTCATCATCTGCTAGGAAAGTTACGAGATCGGAGAAGTCAAGATCGGCCATATTGCCAATACTTATAAGAAAGCTTGTTCCTGTTTTATTTGCCCATGTCATAGCATCTAAGCCGACTATCAAGGCACCGCTTTGAGATATCATGCCTATTGTTCCAGGATAAGGCAGATAAGGCGCAAATGATGCATTCAACTTTATAACATTGTTCATAAGCCCTACGACATTCGGACCTAAAAGCCTTACTCCGTATTTCTTGCAGGTATTAGCGAGTTGATCTTCAAGATCTTTATTTCCTACTTCTGAGAACCCGGAAGCTACAACAATTATTCCAAAAACCCCTTTTCTACCACATTCTTCAGCCGCCTGTGGTGTATACTTTGCAGGTATTGAAAGTATTGCAAGATCGACTTCATCTGGTACATCCAGTATAGATGGATAGGCCTTGTAGCCAAGTATTGTGCCGTCTTTTGTGTTAATAGGGTAAATCTTCCCCTTATAACCCCCTTCTTTAAGATTTCTTATTATCTGGTAACCTATCTTTGTGTTATCGTTGGAGGCGCCTATGACTGCAACTGAATCAGGATAAAACAATTTTTTTAAGTCCATGTCTTGTAATCCTTAATGCTGTAAAAAACTTTTTTATTATAATATTTAAATGAAATATATTAAGATAGCCTTAATTATATTTATTTATTTGTAATAAATTTATTATATTTTACTTAATCAATAAGCATATGCAAATATGCGGGAGATGTTGACTTTATCAGAATATATCGAAATATATGTAATGGTATATATTTACAATGTGTCAGTTCAACAAACAAGATAGCTTAGCGCATCTATCGCCTGTTTACGAGCAATTTAGTCAAATTATAAAATGTGATTCGTGAAATTCGGAATAGACGATCAATGCCCACTTGTGAGAATATTATATCTGAAAACTTCTGTTTCTAATTGCTTCAATGAATTCTTGAGAAAGCCCCGACCTTGCAAGATAGTACCAACCAGGTATAAGATTCCTATTTATAGCCTCAATGATTATCTCATAAAGGGGCATGTATCTCGACTGAACACCATATCGTGTGCCTATTATCCAAGGAGGAGTGTCAAAATAGTTTTTAACTTTTCCTGGGACTGCGTCATAGAGTATTTCATTAAGTATGCTGGCAATCTTTTCGTTGTAGTACCATTTGTTTACTATTGGCCTTTCTATGTACGCTGGTGGCTGATATATCTTCCACAATATACCAAAGAGCGTCTGCTCTCCAACGTATACAGCATTTCCACCAAAATCGTCGATTATTGTAAGAGGAGCAGTTTCTTCTTGTCCAGTCATAGTGTTAACTATTTTGACATCAGATTTTCTGTAAATACCCATGTATTTCATCACTATTCTATCGAGGGATTCGGCCTCTGATTCTGATATCTCTGCATCATTCTGATATTCCTCTACTATGTACGGGTAGTCCCTGACTGAACTGTTCAGTATTATCTTCAGGTAATAATCATACCTGTCTATGGACGCAAGACTCACCCCCTACTTCGAAACGCTTCTAAGTATTTCTGAAGCTAAACTGCCTCTAGCAGACGGCCCAATCTCACAAACATTCATGTGCTGCATAATCACCTTATGAAATATAACGAATATTCATATATAAATGTTAATGATTAGCATGGAACACAAAGCCGTACGGAATTTCTTTTAGGCTAGATTTAAAACGCTGATGCGTAAAGTGAATACTTTGGCCCTACTTATGTTGTTTCTAATTCTTTTGCTATACTCAGAAATCGATATCGATCACGTCACTTTGAAAAAATAACTTTTTATAATAACATATGATCATAATCTAGTACGGCATACAAAAGCAAGTTTCTGAATGTGATGAGAAGATACAGAAGGAAAAACTCAAGTATCCCGATAATCGTTGAAGGTAGAAATGATCTTGCATCGTTGAGAAAGTTGTCCTTTTACGGTGAGATAATAGTATTTAATCGAGGTATATCTATAACGTCATTTTCTGATGAAATATCAAACAAATACAGAGAAGTAATAATTCTTACAGATTTCGACAATAAGGGAAGTTTTCTCAAAGATCGATTCTACGGATACCTAACAGGGATGGGTGTATATGTGGATCTATACCTGTGGAATTTCATAAGGAAGCATGTGCCAATTAGGACAGTCGAAGAACTTCCGGCAGAATTTGAAAGAGAAGTTGAGAAGGAAATACAGATGTAAAAGGTTATATACCCAACTAAGATAGAGTGTTGGTCTTTCTAGAGACATTCTAGAGACAGGATAGTAGTAGTATGGAAGATATAACGAAAATAAAGGATCTAACACCCTCCTCACGGAGAGTGAATGTTTTAGGAAAAGTTTTGTCCGTTGGAGAACCAAAGACAATCCAGACAAAGTTTGGAGACCAAAGATCGGTTACAGAAGTGACCATTGGGGATGACACTGGCAAAGTTATTTTGTCCTTATGGGGTGACCAAGCAGCCCAGGCTAAGACAGGAGACACCTTAATGATAGGAAACGGCTATGTTTCATTAGTCAGAGGCCATATCCGCCTTAACGTTGGCAAATATGGTTCATTAACTGTTTCTGATGAAGAAGTTGACGAAGTCAATGAAAGTTATGATGCGAGTGAAAAAGAATACGAAAACGTATATAGAAGCAACCCTCACAGGGGAAACTTCAGAAGGGGAAATTACAGAAATAACAACAGAGATGAAGAAGAAGAGTAACTTAACTCTTCTCTTCTGTTAATGTTTTTTTCTGTTCCTTGTACATTTCTATTATTTCCTGAGTTGTTGTAGAATCTTCTGGTTTTTTGTCGTCTCTCCATTTGCCGGTGAACCTGGGGAATCTTATAGACAAGCCTGCATCTTTTTCTATTATGCCGAAGGCACACGTATGTACAGGGCTTATTGTTATTTCAGCGCCTATTATCTCCATGACAATTGAGGGGTATATCCAAACATCTGGTTCGATAGTGCTTACAACTCTGGCTGGTTTTTCTTTGCTGACAAACTCAGCAAACCTTTTTGGCAACGAAAATAGAACATCATCTGTAAATCCCGAACCAAGTTTACACACAGTTTCGAAAGTATCATTCTTTTCGTTATAAGTTGCAAGAAGCAAAGCGCCGTACGTTCCACTCCTTCTTCCGTGGCCCATGAATGCACCAACTACCGTTAGATCAATAGTATCCCAAAGCTGGGCCTGATAGTCTCTCTTTAGTTTTATCCAAAGCCATCCCCTAGCACCAGCCTTATAATAAGAATCATCGGCCATGCTCTTGGCAACAAGGCCCTCGCATCCGTCTTCTATTGCTTGATTAAAGAACTTTGTTATGGTTCCAGTATCACTTGATACAATCCTCTTAGCCAGTTTGAAATTGTCATTTTCCTTGAAAAGACCTTCAAGGATCCTGCGCCGTTCAGCATATGGAGTCTTTGACAGATCTTTTCCATTGATATATACTATATCGAAGAGAAAAACGGTTATTGGAATTTCGTTGGAAACTTTATCGAGGTCATACTTCCGGCCCCTTCTCTGAGAAATAACCTGGAAGGGATAAAGTTCCCCTGTCTCTGGGTTGTAGGGAACAGCTTCCCCATCCAGTATAACAGAAGAGACATGGAAAGTTTCTTTAGCCGATTTCACTATATCAGGAAATTGACCTGTAGTTTCTTCGTTTCCTCTCGAAAACAACCTCACTTTTTCATCTACTATATGGATCTCTGTTCGCATACCGTCGTACTTGTATTCGAAAGCACATTTACCGTTCATTTTTTGGACTATTTCATCTACAGAACGTAGTCGTTCAGCTAACATTACCTTAAACGGAACCATTGGGGTGGGGCCCATGTTTATTACTGATTCTAAGTTTCCTAATCTTAACTGTACAGCTATGTATCCGAGATCGGGATGGAAATTATATGCATTCTCTATTTCCTCGCTGTACTTTTCATCTGAAAAAGCCAGGATTATTGCGTCAAGTATTGTCGCATCGGATACACCAATACGGAGTTTTCCTGTTATTATCCGAGTTATATACATGAGATCGGCAGGAGTCCCGCTAAGAGCCAAGTCTACATAGGCATCTATTCTAGCCTTTGTACTTCCTGAACCGCTAGTTTTCGCCATTCTCATAAGTGTATCGTGTACGTACTTAACGGTTAAATCCTCATTCACGAGAGATCTCATGTTTTTTTTCGCTGCAATTTCTCTTGCCACGGATCCGATATCTCCTAGCTTGGAGTAAGTTTCTGATACAGCTTCCTCCGGTATATTTGAAACTATGGAGAGTGCTTTTATTATGAGTTTATCAGACATCTGAGTTTCTATGCCCTGGTAATCTGGAGCAAGTTTTCCCTCAATTAGATAAACAAGGGATTGTAAGTCTTCATCTGCGGATTTAAGGAGCTCTACCAATATTTCCGTAAGTTCTGTGCGCTTAGTCGTCTTTGACATCTTCTCAAAAGCGTCCGTTACCAGTGAAAATTTCATATAAATAGATATTATAAAATGTATTTAAAGTTAATTTATTTTCCAACGGCTTCACGAGCGGATTCTTCAAAGACGTACTGAGATCCAGATTCTATCATTTCTGTTATATCCTCGGTTCTTATGCCGCTTCTTACAGACCACATATAGAATATGAAGCTTATCACCGCCACTGTTACAAGATCGAACGGGAACTTTATTACCCCTATGCCGCCCAGAGAGGTATCCCCAATATATGAAAGCACAGTGAGTACAATTATAAATATAGGTACCCAAAGCCCTGCTTTTATGTTTTCTTTTGTGAAGCTGTTTTCTATAGCACCTAATAACAACAAAACAAAGTATACGGCAAAACCAAGGAATATGGCTATAGCTAGGTATAGAACGAGGGGCCATCCAGACCAATAGACCACTTCTCCTGCTCCTATGAACGCGATGGGAGAAAGCACTCTGGCATAAGGCAGCTTGAACGGCCTCTTTAGTTCAGGTGCTGTTCTTCTCAGGCTCATAAGTGCGGCGCCGCCTACTATATAGGTGAAAGCTGTTGCACTTGTTATAAAGCCCACCATTTTGTACCAGCTTGGGAACGGCAAGAAAAATATATATCCAATTAGCAATGTAGCAAGAAGAGGTATAAATGGTATCCTGTTTTTGTCCATTATTTCAAGTAGTTTCTTAGGCATGTGGCCGTTGGCCGCCATACCGTATAGCGTCCTTGTTGATGTTCCTAAATACACGTTTAGCGTACCCGATGGGGATATGTAGGCATCAGCAAACAATATATATGTTAAAAACACAAGTCCAGCAGCCTGTGCTATATGGGCAAATGGAGCATCATAGAGTGCGACAGCCTCTGGATTGGAATTGGAGGTAGCCAGAGAATATATTTGAGCCCATGATCCTGGTACAAGACCAAGCTTTCCCCAATCTATTCCACCTATAAATACGATCTGAAGAGCTGTGTATAGTAATATGCCTATAAGTACAGAAAACACTGTCGCTAGAGGTATCGATCTTTGTGGGGTCTTGGCTTCACCGCCGTAATCGATGCCCTGCCTGAAACCAAGGTAGGAGAAGACTATGCCAGAAGTAGCTACTGCAGAAAAGACAGGAGCCCATCCGTAAGGAACTATACCACCGACAATTATGTTCGAAGGCCTAAAAGAAACGACTAGCAGTAATATTACTGTAAGCGTAGGGATTACGAATTTCCACCATGTAAGCCCTGTATTCGTTTTTCCCATTATCTTTATTCCAGCATAGTTCAGAAAGAAGAAACCAAGCATTAGCAGCATCGCAAGAAAAGTTCCTAGAACACTCATAACACCAGTGTTCGTCAGTAGAACTATTCCATACTTAGAGGAATAACTAGCTGCGTAAGTTATTACACCTTCTGCCTCGATGGCTGGCACGGATACGGCGCTGAGGAAATAGGCCCATCCCAAAACGAATCCGGCAAAGCTCCCATGGGAAAGGTGGCCATATCTTACTATTGCACCGCTCCTTGGTATCATTGCGCCAAGTTCTGCATAGACCAGTGCTATAAAAATAATTATAACTCCTCCAATAATCCACGCAAAAATTGACCCGGGACCGGCAGTAGTAGCCGCACCAAATGCAGCAAAAAGCCAGCCAGAACCTATGATCCCACCAAGGCTAAGCATTAAAAGATCCCATGTAGTCAACTCTCTTCTGAGCTTTCTATCAGAGACACGTGAGTCCATGAAACATGATCTCATGCATTATTTAAATTTTTTCTAATTATATATGAAACGTTCGTCTGCTTAGACTTATTGATAACCATATTAATTTAGTAGCAAACATTTTTTTAAAAATTATCAAATCCTTTAATGAAATGTCATAATCCATCACACGGAAAAAATGCTAATAGCAAGGTGAATCATGTATTTTATCGTTCGGAGATAGACAACGTTAAAATATGATGACTAATTCTGTTTCTTATGTATGGAATCAACGGCAAGATACTTTGGGTCGACCTGACCTCTGAAAAGATATGGGAAGAATCAATTCCAGAAACTATTTACAAAAAATACCTTGGTGGTGTAGGTTTAGGTGCGTACATACTGAACAGGGAAATCAAAGGCCCGATTGATGCTCTTGGCCCGGATAATGTGCTCGGTTTCGTCACTGGTATTTTTAACAGCCATAACGTTCCATTAGGCGGAAGACTGGAAGTTGTAGCAAAGTCACCGATGACTGGTACTTGGGGCGATTCAAACTGCGGAGGCAAGTTTGCTCCAGAGCTTAAGAATACAGGATATGACGGCATATTCATCCGCGGCATAGCAAAGAAACCCGTATATTTGAAAGTGATAGATGATAAGGTTTCAATAGAAGATGCTTCTGCTCTCTGGGGAAAAGATGCTTACGAAACGGAGACGGAATTGAAAAAGATAGATCCAAAAGGGCAGGCAATGGTCATCGGTGTTCCTGGGGAGAAGATGATGTACGCGGCCGCAATAATGAACGAATACGGAAGGGCAGCAGGCAGATCGGGCCTGGCGGCGGTTATGGGTTCCAAAAAGTTGAAGGGAATATTCGTAAGAGGAACAAAGAAAATACAGCCTTACGATGAAAAGCTGCTCATGGAGACGATAAAGAAGATACAGATTCAGTTCAGAAATTCTATGGATTTAGTTAATCCATGGCACATGTTTGGTACTACACAAATCACAGAATCTTCCCATCTAAATGGAGATACACCTATAAAGAACTGGGCCGGAGTAGGCATAGTAGACTTTGGAGAAGATAACGCAAAGAAAATAAGCGGTGAAGAAATAAGAAAGGACGTATTGAAATCCTATGGGTGCGCGCAATGCACCCTTGCATGTGGTGGACACGTAAGAAGGGAAACAAGATACGGTAAAGTTGAAGGGCACAGGCTTGAGTATGAAGGTACGGGTGCTTTTGGTGGCTTAAATCTTGTTTCTGATCTGGATGCTATGTCCATGAGCTTTGAACTCTGCAACCGCTATGGGCTTGATATTATAACTACTGGCGCTGTGATAGCTTTTGCCAACGAGTGCTATGAAAAGGGGATACTTACGGAAAATGACGTTGGATTCAAGCTTGGCTTTGGAAACGCTGATGCAGAGGTAAAGCTAACCGAACTCATAGGAAAAGGAGAAGGGATAGGCCGTATACTTGGGATGGGCCAAAAATATGCTTCAAAAGTGATAGGCAAGGGAAGTGAACAGTTCGCAATGCATATTGGAGGCCAGGATCTGCCAATGCACGATCCTAGGCTAATGCCATCACTTGGAAACACGTATATCTCTGATCCTACACCAGGCAGGCACACAGCAGGAGGCATAGGCTTTAATGAAGGCTTCGAGCTTGTTCTGCCATTTAATCATAGTACATCCAATACGAAGATAGAAAGGTACCAGTATAACGGTAAAGGGAAGCTTCAACTTTTCGCAGCTGCTGGACAGGAGATCATAAATTCCACAGGTATGTGCATGTTTTCAACGAACATTTGGCCTAACAGCTATCCGTACAGAGATTTGATAAAGGCCATAACAGGCTGGGACATAAATGAAGATGAATTAATAAAGATTGGTTGGAGGATTCAAGTTATTAGGCACATGTTCAATGCAAAGCAAAACGTTAACCAGTATGAGATAAAGCCACCTGGCCGGGTAATGGGATATCCTCCGCTGACAGCGGGACCTACCGCAGGCGTATCTATTGACTATGAAACTCTCAGAAAAGAATACTTAGAGGAAGCGGGAATTGACAGGCAGGGGAAGCCTACAAAAGAAGTAATAGAAAAACTGGAAATTGAACCTGAACTTATAGCGGGGTTATATTAACCCTGCTATTAGGACACAAAAGTTTCCCCTTGGTTCTTAGTATATTCATACATTTTCTCTGATTGGATGCTTTTTCTTATACTTTTCTTAAGCCTCAAAGAGTTGAGTACCACGGTGGTAGAGCTCATCCCCATTGCAAGTGCAGCTAGAATTGGCAACACAGAATATACGGACGTGGAGAACACTGGAACTAATACGCCGCCGGCAATAGGTATCAAAGCGCTGTTGTATATTATAGCCCAGAATATGTTTTCTTTAACCTTCTTTATTGTGCTTCTTGATATTGTCAATATGTCTATAATAGTTGATAATTTATTATTCACAAGGACGATGTCTCCGGCCGCCTTTGTTATGTCAGAGCCTGAACCCATAGCTATACCTGCGTCTGCTGTCTCTAAAGCTACGGTATCATTTATCCCGTCTCCGACAAACATTACGTACTCTCCTTTTTCCTGATATCTTCGTACTACCTCGGCCTTCTCTTCCGGATTCGAACCTGTTATTACTTCATCTAGTTTAAGAGGTTCAAGGACGGATTTAGCTTCTTTCGATGTATCGCCAGACAAAACCGAAACCTTTATTTCCATCTTTTTTAATGCGCTAACTGTCTCTATAGCATCATCACGCAACTTATACCTTAATCTGAACCTGCATGCAACATCTCCATCAATTTCTACTATTGTAGCTCCGCTCTCATCTTGTGCTATTCGCACTTCTTTTCCATCGACCTTTCCCGTTATTCCTATTCCAGGTTCTTCTACAACTTGATAAGCTTTTTCTATTCTTAGCCCAAGATCCCTGGCCTTATTAACTATGGACAACGCAACCGGATGGTTTGATCCGGATTCTACAGAAGCTGCATAAGCCAGGGCCTTTATATCTCCAGTAAGATCGTAAATTTCCGGCAGCGGGCTAGTTAAAGTGCCTGATTTATCGAACACTATACGATTTATCTTTCTTATTCTATCAAAAACACCCGTATTCTTGACGAGTATTCCGTGTTTAAACGATTCCTCGGCCGATATCAATAGGGTGATAGGGCCAGCTAGCCCAATTGCGCAAGGACATGCTATAACAACGACTGAAACGAAAGCAAGTATGCCTATTTCAGGAGCTAATGGGTTTCCTATTGATTTCAAATAAAAGTACCAGAAGAGAAACGAAGCGGTAGCGGCAACAAGAACTACAGGTACAAAATAAGATGAAAATATGTCCGCGATCCTTTGAACCTTTGTTCTCCCTGATGAGGCCATGACTATTAGGCCGTGTATTTTTGACACCGTCGTATCTGCTCCAACAGCTTCCGCCTTAACTATTAGCATTCCATTCAAGTTTTTTGTTCCAGATATGACCCTATCTCCTGCTGTCTTGAGGACAGGTTCTTGCTCTCCAGTTATACTAGATTCATCAACCTCGCTCCTCCCTTCCAATATGGTACCATCAACTGCTATAATCTCACCTGGCCGCACTTGCAATGTAACGCCTGCCTTCAGCGATGAAGCCTCTGCATCCTTAATGGATGCACCAGAAACGATGTGCACGATCTTTGGCATCATCTGCAGCAGCTTGTCGCCGGCACTAGACGCCCTCTTTTTTGAAATGTTCTCAATGTAGCTTCCAGTCAGTATTAAAGATACGATAAAATCAGAAGAATCAAAATATACAGACGAATTCGGTATCGCCTGTGGGAAAATGGACACAAAGAGCGAAAAGAAGAATGCTGTGAGTACACCTATAGATATGAGAAGATCCATATTTCCCGAAAAATTTCTTATTGCTGAATATGCCCCTCTATAAAATGGGAACCCAGAGTAAAATACAACAGGAATAGATAATATGAATAATACCCAATCCTTTTGCGGAAAGAGCGCGTAGCTCAATATTAATACCGGAATGGAAAATAGCCATGCAATTACTAACCTTCTCTTTAGGCTTCGACTCTCTCCTTCAGGAGACAGAAACTTTTCCATGCATCCCTTTGAACAGAAATAATAACGTTGACCATCTTTATCGACGTAAAGGTCGGACGTTTCTGGAACATACATTCCACATACCGGATCAGTTGGCATATATGTTCATAAAATTTAGACTGATAAATATATGCTGTGCATTTTGCACTGAATAGAATTAAATCCTTTCACGAAATGAGGATATATGATTGATCCTGTCTGTGGAATGAAAGCTGATAAGAACTCAAAATGGAAATCAGTATACAACGGCAAAGAATATTATTTCTGCAGCGAGCACTGCAAAATTCAGTTCGACAAAAATCCAATAAGATATACTAGATGAATTACATTTATTATTGCATAACTAGTATAAGAAAATATTTATTAATAACTATAAGTTATGTTATTCATGGCGAAATATGTGTTTAAGTGTAGCGATATCGGCATGAATTGTGGTTTTGAAGCCTCCGCAAAGAGCATAGATGAACTGATGCCAAAAATTGTGGAACACGCTAAGACGGCACACAACATAACTGAGATCAACGAAGATCTAAAGAACAAGGTCACATCGGCAATTAAGAAAAAAATGTTTTAATTTGAAGATCTAAAATATTCTAATTCTGAAAGAGTTCTTTTCCTTATTTCTTTTGGTTCAGGGTATTGGCTTAAAAGCTTCCCATGTTCCATGTACTTTACAATAATATTGTGCATTACACCTCCACAGCTGCAAGGCTTTGATTCAACTCCATATGGTACTACTTCAACTTTTCTGCACTTTTCACACCTTAATACGCTCTTCTTACCAGATAATTTTCCTCTCTTTGTTTTAGGTTTATCGTCTATGCTTACTATATCAAGGGCAAAATCAAATGGCTTTGCTGAAGATATGGAGGTACCGACTCCAAAAGCCTGTGCCCCTGCTTCTCGAAGTTTGGCTACGGTATTTTCATCAAGGCCGCCAGATACCATTATTTTTATATCGCTTCTGCCCCTCAGAGCAAGTTCCCACTTTACTTCCCTTACAAGTGCTTCAAAGTTACCTCTCCTCGACGATGGTGTATCTAGCCTTATATAATCAACGTGTTCGAATTCTTCTGCTACCTTTATGGCAGCGAATTTTTCATCCATATAAGTATCTATCAAGATCACAGATTTTTGGCCATTTTTTGTATTCTTTAATGTTAATCTCCATGCCTCATCGTCACCAAGAATAATTGATAATGCATGTGGCATAGTTCCTATAGGTTCTTCCCCTATCAGCTTTGCTCCAAGTATTCCAGATACACCGTCAGCCCCTCCTATAAATGCAGAACGGTCAATCATTGGTGAAACTGCTGGATGCATCCTCCTTATTCCAAAGGAAAAGAATGGGCAATCACCGGCGGCTATTCTAACCTTTGAAGATTTAGTCGAAATACCGGAGGCCTGGCATATCATCCCTAAAATGGAGGTTTCGTACATTCCGAAATCGCAGTAATTTCCCTCAATACGAATGAACGGTACAGGAATACCGTTAGAGTCTCTTGGGTACAGGATGGTGCCTTCAGGGATAGCGAACACATCTACATCTATTCCCTCTAACAGCTTCAGAACTTCGTCAAGGCCAGAAAAGTTTATCCATGTGTCGAGCGGCCCAGATACTGTAGCTTCCATTGCAACCCTGTGATCTTTGCATGTTTCTGTCAGAGTTGAAATGCTTCTTTCAAAATAAACATCTGAGGCAAGACCCTTCTTTATGTCGTCCTCAGAGGCAATGTTAAACATCTTCATATTCCCCACTTTTTGTTATCACCCTATTTTTCCGAGGTATTTAAATTGAGCAAGATCTATTCTTGCCACCAAACGGTAACGTCACCACGATCCTCTATATGTATTCCATTCTTCTTCAAGACGTCTCTGATCGCATCGGAAATTAGGAAGTTCTTTTCCTTCCGCATTCTTGTCCTCAATTCAACAAGGTCATCTACTATTCCTTTGCTTACCTCCTTTTTTTGCTCTAAGATTCCGAGGAAGGTGTCAACCCATAAGTACACTTTCTTAAGTTCTTCCGCAACTTCCTTGTTTATCCCTTCAAAGTTCCTATTTATTTCTCCAGTGATGGCGAGCAGTTTAACTATTACCGAATGGAAATCGAAATCGTTTTCGGCAAGTGAACGCATCTCAGAAATTACCGAATTAACATCAATCTTGAAATTGCCAGAACCATTGACATACTCTAGCTTTCTATAGGTATCGTTTATGTAATCAATCAACTTCTTTGACTCTTCCATCAATTCCTTGGAAAATTCAATTTGGGTCCTATAATTTGCATTAAGTATTGCAAATCTAAGGTCTTCCGGTCTATAATCCTTAAGTATATCCCGTATAGTTATGAAATTTTTAAGCGATTTAGACATTTTCTCCTTATTTATGTTTATCATTCCCGTATGTATCCAGTAATGGGCTAGATATCGTTTTCCGCTAATTGATCTCATCTGTGCGATTTCCGCCTCGTGATGCGGGAAAATAAGATCTGATCCGCCTCCATGGATATCATACTCATCGCCAAAATAAGTTTCTGTTATTGCAGTATCTTCAATATGCCAACCGGGCCTTCCTTCTCCCCATGGAGATGGCCACGATGGCTCTCCTGCTTTCTTCTTCTTCCATAGTACAAAATCTTCAGGGTTTCTCTTGTTTTCATTTACTGCTACTCTATACCCAGCTATAATTTGATCTAAGCTCTGGTTAGATAATTCACCATAATCTTTGAATTTCCGTACTTCAAAATAAACGCCGTCATCTGTTTCATATGCGTATCCTTTCTCCATCATCCTGCTGATTTGCGATACGATCTCATCTATGTAAAGTGTTGCCCTTGCAAAGAAATTGACAGAATCAACCTTAAGCCTTTTCATGTCTTCCTGGAATTCGCTAAAATATATTTTTGCAACTTCAGATGGCTCGATTCCCATTTCTTTAGCTCTGTTTATTATTTTATCATCAATATCAGTAATATTTTGGAGGTAAAAAACAGAGTATCCTTCCAACTTCAGAAACTTCGCAACAGCATCGAAGAAAATATAGGTCCTGGCATGCCCTATATGAAAGTGATCCTGAACCGTTGGCCCGCACACAAACAGGTTCACCCTACCCCTGTGCATCTCGTTGAACTCTTGCAAACGTCTGGTCAACGTATTATATATAAGCATTAATTGTTCATAACACGCAATAATAATAATGTTATTGGTTTGATCAATTACCATCTGCTACGGTTTCGGAGATTTGGTTTCTAAATCTCCTATAACATTAAAATCTAGTTATAAGGCCCTCCTTTAGTATATAATGCGAATATGTGATAATGACATGTTTCTGCTTCAAATATTATTATTAATTTAGTTTAAAAATAAAAATATTGACTTAGCTGTAATAGTCCATGCTTACGTTCTTTGTTTCTACGCCTATGAACATCCATACTATGGCTGCTACCAACCCCAAGCACCACAACGCAAGATTAAAAAATATATACTGCGACAGTGTGAACGAAGCGGTCAGGTAAATAGATGCAATATACGCGAGTATAGGAAATACTCGAACAAGGCCTATGGATGTGGATCTACGCTTTGTTCCAAAGAGTTCTGGTTCAAGTGTAGTCCTTGAAGCCCAAGCAAATTCTGAGAACATCATATTGATAAAAAGAAGCGGGAGAAAAACTAGCATGTTATCTACGTATTTTATCGTGGCAAGTATAAGTAGTATAGAAATAGTGCCACCCAAGTATGATAATATAGCATACTTCTTTCTGCCGATATCAACTAGGAACATAGCGATTATGCCGGCTACAGAAGCACCAAGCAATGCATAGAAAATTATCTCACTTACCTGGGCTGGTGAGAAATAATAAGGGCCTACGATGTATGCCATAAGCCCGAACGTTAGATATTGTGATATTCCAAGGATAGCAAGAAAAGCTAACGAAACACTGAAATTCGGTTCTTTTATCCGTATACCGTCTTCACTGATCTTTAATTTTTTATAGAGATTTTCAGCTTCCTTCTCCGATCCAGTTTCACGAAGCCACCTGAACGACTCCGGTATAGATCTTCTAGTGTATAAAGCGAGAAACACAGCAAAGAAGGCGATAATTAGGAAATACAACTTTTGTATTTGGATAGAGGATGAGTTAAAATATAGAAACACAAACGCAATAACAGCACTTCCTACATTATTCATATTAGGCACAAATGCGAGGAATTTACCCCTGTGTTTTATCGGAACATCTTCAGATATCAGGGATAAAGTCGTAACCTCTTCGCCCCCTACGCCTATCTCAGATAGGGCGATACCTATAACAAGCAATACTACATTATTCGAGGCAAAGATGATGAGAAGTCCAGCCAAGTAAAAAAGAATTGTCATTAGGTATATTGGTTTTCTACCTAGGATGTCTGAAAGTTTACCAAGGATCGTATTCCCAGTCAGTAAAAAAACAGATGGCAAAGAAAGAAAAACAGATAAATAAACTCTTGGAAGCCCTTTAACATAAGGCCACGCAGTAGCAAGCGGAGCTATGCTTGCTATTATGCCCCATATAAACATCCCAGCTGAAGCAGACACTAAAAGAGATCTTACATAATTTCTATCTCTACTATATGCATCCGACATAATTTCCCTCCGCCGGCATTACCCGGATCAGGTTCAAAGGGTCGATCCTCCTCGGATCCTCTCAGCCTCCTACGAAGCTCCCCTTTATGAACTGATATTCTCATCGCATATTTAAGGTTTGATCATGTTGACATTAATTGAGACATACAAAAATATATGTAATAAACTATTATAAGAGTAAAAGTACAGTGATTGAGATGGCATACGATGATGACGAGAATTCCATGGCCATCAAGGTATGGAGACTCTACGTAGACCTTTGGAAACTTTGGTATAAAAAGAACGAGAGGAATTTAAATAAGATCGACCTGTCGATCACCGAGTTCACCATAATGAGGCATTTAATTGAAAATGGACCTATGTCAATGGCTGCTATAGCCTCTCTCATAAACGTTACTCCAGGTTGGATCACCGGCGTAGTAGATAAAATGGAAGAAAAAAATTTAGTCACTAGAAATAGAGATTCTACCGACAGGAGAATAATTAAAATAGCAATAACAGACCGGGGAAGGGAAGTATACGAAAATGCAAAGAAAAATCATTATGCATTCATAAGAAAAGCCCTTGCTGAACTCAATGAAAACGAGTTACAACAAACCTATGTTTTGCTACAAAAAATGATGGATGATGTCTCTAAACTTGAATCAAATTGAATATAAATAATGCGAAACATAGTATTAACCGCTTCATAGAATATCAGAAGATATACACCTCCTCAAATCTAATCAACACTTGGTTATTCGACTTTTGGATCGCCAGCATTTTTATTTTTCTGCGTTATATTCTCAGCAAGCGATACATTTACGACGGGTACTTACTATGAATAAACTTACGTTTAAATTTTATGAAACTTTTTTAAAAAGAAAAATGATCCTGTTGAGCTAAGGAAATTTACATTTTAAAAACAGTTAAACTTTGTCTGCCTATATTATAGAAAAATTAGGCTCTTAGATCTTTATCTCAAATTTCATCAGTTTATATGCCGGGATCGGGGATCGAACCCGAGACCTCCGGATTTCTCAGATTACCTTATGAGTCCGGCGCTCCTCCAGCTAAGCCACCCCGGCATCTTTATTTAATTTTGCACGACAGGCTCCTCTCCGGAATTCTGAGATCCGGCATGGATTTCAGAAATACCGGAAAGTGAAACTAACTCAGATTTCCTAACCTCGATCTTCTTGAGTGGGTATATATCCTTGGTAGCGGATATCATATCATTATAGATGTCATCGCCTATCAAGTATCTAACAAATTCGGAATATGGCAATGACAACCCCTTATTTAATATGAAATCCGTCAATACCTTTCTTATCTGGAACTTCTTAGTGTTGGTCACCTTCCCATCTGTTACAACAACAATTTTTACGGTTATGATGCTATTATCTGAAGTTTTGACGTCTTCGATTATATCTATTCTCTCTTTCCTTCTTCTTACAAGGCGCCTGATATAATCGTCACCTATGTAATGACCTATGAAAATAGTTTTACACTTTGTACCCTCACAATTTGTTATCCTAAATAAGGCCTTTTCATTAGATTTTTTGAAATTTCCGGTAAGCTCAGATATCGGAACCTCTACTACCCTATTTACCATAGAATTTGAATCCTCACCCAGAGCAACCGAAACTTCTTTTGAACCTAGGTACGGAGGGGCCTCTACAGTATACCAGACTTTTTCTTTCCATTTTTCTTTTCCTTTCTTTTGAAACTTTTCACCAGCCATTCAATCCCTCATCATTCGATTAGCGTGAATATAGGGGTAATTATTGCACTAAATTAAACCTTTCGTATGGGAGCTTTGCCAAATGTCATTTGACATTTGACTTCCTGCCATCTGTCCCACATCTTCACTTAACAAGACCTTAAAGGATCTTTTCGAACATGTACAAACACTTCTCGCTACATCCGTGTATGCATTCACATCTCTATTTATAGTAAGACAATAGGAATCACAATTCAGTATTCTGCCTTATTCTATTCTGATAGTCGATCTACATACCTATCATTACGTATGGGAACTATGAGGTTCCCATCTATGATCTTAAAGCCAAAGTATGCAGATAGCATTGGCTTTTCCACATGTAGTATAATTGAGTTTTCCTTTTATCTCGGCCTTTTCCTGCAGGCTTCAACAAGTGCAGCTGATTTATTAATTATATTCTAATAATAATACGAAGGCATATTGTATTTTTTAAGATCATTGTAAACTTCCTTTGATGCAGAATTTCATTACGTAATATTCCTTACCGATCATAATATTCATCATGAAAGTGACCATATCAGTAAATTCGTACATGATGTCTTTCAACTTATCATATGGCAAGAAATTCTGTGTTATGGCCTTATAGCATACACAGATGTGTATAGTTACCATATATGAATTTACTTATACTATTTCATTATTTTTCATCATTTTACTTGAGATATCGATCCATTAAAAATCAACAAAAAATTGAAAACATCAGTATGAGAAAAAATGTTTGTTAAAAATATTTCTCAATAACGTGAATAATATGAATTTTAAAGTTATAGTTTATCACTTAACCTTCTTCATGACTATTTCGTAGTAGCCGTTCCGGTCGAATACACCAACGAGCTCCTGCCCAGACTTTGATATCCATGCAGGGGCATCCTTCTTTGTGCCTGCATCCGTAGAATAAACGGATATGATTTCGCCAACCTTGGCCTGCTTGTAAGCCTTTATAAGCTCCATCAATGGACCTGGGCAGTAGCTGCCCCTTGCATCAATAACCCTATCTGGTTTTACATCCATTGCTATCACCTCATATAAACAGCGTAGTGTAAGAAGATTCCGTCATTGATACGAACTCACCTACACCTATTATGTCCTCGACCATATCATCCAGATCGTCTTTGGATATGCCCATTACATCGGCCATAAGCGCACATCCGTAGACATGAACGTTTCCGACCTCCTTTGCATTCCTTATCATCTCTATGCCGCTCTGTATCTTCTTTTCATTCATCTTCGACAGGACGAGATCGCTTATCTCAGAGCCATCGTAGCTGAGCTTGTTCACAGTATTGTCGTTCTTCCTAAACTTCATGAGCGCCCAGAATGTGACGAATATGTTGACATCGATGCCGTTTGCGACTGCTCCAGACGTTATAACACCTGCAGCTGCTATCTTGTCTATCGTGCCCGATGCGAGCACAATGGAGAGTGTCTTTGACATAACTATCGAAAAGATATACTAAAAAGATTAATAAAACTTTTCATTAATGCAAAAAAAGATTGAGAATAGACATTTGTCTACAAATAATAAATTTATTAAGTCGAGGATAGTCTAATAAAAGTTAATACTAGTAGAATTAGTAAAAAAACCGAAATTGAAATATGTATAATTGAATAAAAAATATTTATATCAATATTCGTAATATCATGACGGTGATAAAATGAGTGAGTTTATCGATCCGCTTGCTGTAATGCTTCTTGGGCTTGGAATGGGCACAGCTCTAGGCGCTGCCTATTTCCTCGCGCATGGCTTAAACAAAAGGGATGCTGTTAAGAGCCTTGTCGTACCAGCTTTCGGTGTTGGATTTTTCGATTTTGTAAGTGGATTTATAATGTCATTCACATGGCCTTTACCATCTAGTTACAACATGCTATTCGGGGATCCTCTACTGATGTTCGGTCTGATACTGATGATGTCATCATATATGGAGTACCGCGGTTTTGACCTTAGGTTTAATTCAATACTGCTACTTTTCCTAGGTATTTACGTGCTGGTCGCCTCAGCTGGAATTGTGCACTACAAATTAGAAACCGGAGACGATCTTCTCTCTTCAATGGGACTGTATATATTGGATGGTATAGCTGCGGTTCTAGCCCCGATTATGTATATAAAACCAGAAAATGGTAAATATCTCTACTTGTTAGAGTTCATCATCCTTCTCCTTGGTACTTTTGTTGCCCTTTTCATTGGATATGAGGCAATATGGGGCCATCTCCTAGACTTCATTAAATACTTCCCATAATGGAAGTCATTTTTATGAATTTTTTTCAACTTTATTTTTAAATTCATCATAGATAGGAAGTTTATCTAGGAAACTTTGTGATATAAAAAATGTTCGTCCATATTTATCGCCCATCCCATAAACTATGTTGTTTTGCTCAAGAATATGCAGATGATGCTCAACTGTTCTATAATTAACACCAAGTACCCGTGAGATCTGATGCTGATTAGATGGATTGTTTCTTATCAGATCAATTATCTTTCTTCGCATATCGCCTCCTCTAGTAGCATAAAAAAGCCACCAGATTAAACGTTTATACTCCCCTGAATAGTCCGAATCAACCAATGGCATAATATATAAAAAACAGTTATAGATTTTACTAATTCTCTGGTATAGTTCTTTGCACACGCTTTAGCCCATACGAATATTATAAATCACAATATGCTTTCATATAGCTAAAACGTATATATCAGCGGCTAATAGAAGATTGAACCGGTGGTTTAATGAAAGTTATAATAGACGGAGAAGTCAGGACATTAAAGGCAGCATGGTACGAAGATGGTGAAGTCAAGCTCATAGACCAGAGGGAACTCCCAGACAAGATCAAAATATTTTCTGCAAAAAATTCTGATGACATAGCATATGCAATAAAGAACATGGTAGTCAGAGGTGCACCAGCTATTGGCGTAACAGCAGCTTACGGACTCGCCATGGCAAGCAAAAATGGAGAAGATATGAACAAAGCAAAGGAAAAGATAAGGGCGACAAGGCCAACCGCCTATGACCTATTCAAAGCGATAAGATACATGGAAGTCAATGGCTACGATATGAATGCGGCAAGAAGATACGCAATGGAAATAGAAGGCCGCAGCAAAAAGATTGGTGAATTGGGTAACGAACTTATAAGAAATGGGGCAAAGATTCTAACTCACTGCAATGCAGGTGCGCTAGCCGTCCTCGACTGGGGCACGGCACTTTCTCCAATGAGGATTGCTCATAATGAGGGAAAGAACATATTTGTATTCGTAGACGAAACTAGGCCCAGGCTTCAAGGAGCCAAGTTAACTGCTTGGGAGCTTGCTCAAGAGGGAATAGACCATGCTATAATTGCAGATAATGCAGCTGGTTTTTACATGCGCAGAAAAGAAATAGACCTTGTTATAGTGGGAGCGGACAGAATAGCTAGTAATGGTGATTTCGCAAATAAAATAGGCACCTATGAAAAGGCTGTATTAGCAAAGGTAAACGGGATACCTTTCTACGTAGCAGCACCTGGGAGCACATTCGACTTTTCTATACGAAGTGGGGATGAGATCCCGATTGAAGAGAGGGATGAGAATGAAGTACTTGAGATCAACGGCATCAGGATCGGTCCTAACGAAAGCCATAGTAAGAACCCGGCTTTTGACGTTACTCCAAATGAATATGTAACGGGATTCATAACTGAATATGGGATATTTAAGCCTAATGAACTTAATAAATTGAAAGATTTGATGGACAAAGATCTATTCATGAATATAAAGTGATAATTTTTCTCTTGCAATTTCCCTTTTTTCCTTTATATCTTTTAAAAATATGGACATTTTATCGGCTATTTCCCTCTTGCAGTATCCGCACATCCTCTTTCCCGATTTGCACTCTTCAAATACTTCGTTTACGTATTTGTCATCGTCTATTTCATAGTTGTATAGATCGAAGACTGGGCATTTTTCAGGTTCACCTCCCAGTTTTCTCTGTTCTTCTTCAGTATCCCTGCCTCCAGTTAGCGCACGCATTATTTTCCTTTTAGCTTCCTCCACATCATCATTCATCGAAATAAGAGAATCTGGAACCGATGAAGACATCTTTCCTCCTTTTAAACCCTTCATAAGTTTCTGGTAGGTTGCAGATGGAGGAATGAATGAAAATACATTAAACTCTGATCCGATCTTAGCAAGATCGATGTCTGTTCTAACAATATCTTCTTCCTTGCCATCCTTGGCCTTTACCACTCTGTATTCATAGTCTTTTGTCACTTCAGAAAATCTCTTTGAAAGGTATTCATAAGCCTGATCTACAGGCATCGTCGAATCTCCCTTCCCTTTTATTGAAACTGTAATCCCACCATCATAGAAGACATTGAAAATCCTCATTCTTTTAGCTAGATCCCTCATGAGCCTTATATGTGGATCCTGATCAAAACCTACAGGAACTACAGTGGGTGCTGGCCCGCCATAATTGTTCAGCTGTGTATGGAGAACGTCAGCTGCCTGGATGAGAGGCGCATTGATGTGTAAGATATCATTTGAATCAGTAAAACCGTACAGAGCTTTGAGCTCATTCATATTAGTCCAATTTCCAAGGATATAGGATAGAAACTGAACATCTTTGTTTTTAGATTGAAAATAGATCTCACAAGGTTGAAGGCCCATAGCGATGTAGTTAAGTATGTATTTCTCAATAGCTATTTCCCTTGCTTTATCGAGCGGTATACCCCTAGTAGAGTACGATTCAAGATCAGCTACCGCTATAGATACGCTTCCTCCAAGCTTCTGAAAGTAAATAACTTGATCGATAGCACTCTTATTTCCCAGATGCATTTCTCCTGACGGCATTAACCCGGTCATTACGTTGAACTTGATCTTATTATCAATTGCATACTTAATGTATTCAAAGCCACGCTGACCGAGAATCACCTTCCGTCGAAACAAGAAATGATCAATATTATCGGATTGATCTGAAATTCCAAATTCCTTCTTCAACCTCTCATAATCAAAGAAGTCGCTCGAAGACCACGGATTTATCATTACACCCTTATCTATAACCTATTAAAAAATTTTATAATCAAATGGCAACAGCATACTACGCTTCCCGTACCCTCGCGGAATACAGTACAACGTAATACGCAACAGGCTTAACCGTCGAGTTCGGAATGGGATCTGGTGTTTCCCTATTGCTATGACCGTTGCCAAACACTAAATAGATAGGCTGTATATAAATTTTACATATTGCGGAATATGCGTGGCTTCGTTGTTTGAATCAAATGAAATGCTATCCATTTAAATACGATGGGATAATATTAACTTGATGAGGTACGTAATAGCCTCCAGTAGGTGTCCCTTTTCGCATGATGTTGTAATGGGTAGAGAACTTGTCAAAGAGAATGTTGGCGGCGTAGCTACCGCCCTTAAAAGGGCAATATCTAAACATGGTGGGACGTGGATATGCTGGGGAGACGGAAAGGCAGATAACCGATACGTTAACGAGGATGTTGGGACTTATAAAATAAAAAGGATAATACTGACCCCACAAGAGAAGAGAGGATATTATGACATGTATTCAAACAGAACTCTGTGGCCGCTCTTCCATTATTTTAGGGAGAGAGTACAGTATACAGATAATGGATACGAGACATACAGAAAGGTAAATGAAAAATTTGCAGAGGAGATACTTAATAATACGTCACAGGAAGATATAGTTTGGGTACACGATTATCAGCTTTCTCTCGTACCTGGAATACTACGGCAAAAAGGCCTTAAAAACAGGATCATTTTCACTTGGCACATCCCGTGGGTATCTAGAGAGATGTTTGAAACTCTTACTGAAAGCGATGAAATAAAGGAAAGCGTTGGTTCAGCGGATTTTATAACATTTCACACTGACCTATACAGAAAGAACTTTGAAAGCCTCTTTGAAAATAGAAAACATGGTAAGTCTATAGCTGTGCCTCTTGGTATAGACTACCGATACTTCGAAAAGGCTAAGTCAAGTCAAATTAAAAGTTACGCTCTTAAAGACAAAATAATGCTATTCTCTATTGATAGATTAGATTACACCAAAGGGCTTACAAATAGAGTTCTCTCTATAGAGAGACTTATTCGAAATCATCCTGAAACATCAGGGAAATTTGTTTACGTCATGATAGTTACACCAAGCAGAACTTCTGTATCGGATTACGTATCAATGAAGAGAGAACTTGAAATGAATATAGGTAGAGTTAATGGAGAATTTGGAACCATTTCCTGGATGCCAATACTATATATGTACAGAAAAATTTCAGATCATTCGCTAGTCTCATACTATAAGTCCGCCGATATCGCTCTTATTACCCCGCTTATAGATGGCTTAAACTTGGTCAGCAAGGAATTTATTGCATCTACTGAGAAAGGCATACTTGTATTATCTAAATTCGCAGGAGCTTCAAATTGCCTCAGAGGTGCGCTTATAGTTAACCCAAATAGCCCGGATGAGGTTGCTGATGCTATATACAAGGCGATGAACATGGAAAGAAAGGAAGCTGATGAGAGGCTTTTAAAAATGAAGGCCATTGTCAAGGCAAGAGACACGGATTGGTGGATAAAAAGAATATATAGGTTAGCCATCGCTAAAGAACATGATAGACGGGTTACTAATAACAGAATTGAATAAATTGACTCCTGGTTCGTCTTACATTTTTTTAGACTACGATGGAACACTCGTCCCTATAATAATGAACCCAGAGCAAAGTTTAGCTGATCCTGAATTAATAGAGATGCTTACCGAATTGAGATCTAAATACAAGCTTTTTATAGTATCTGGCCGTTCCCCGGAAGAAATAAAGAGATTTATTCCCCTGGATTTAAACCTTATATGCTATCATGGCGCCTGTTCTATAGTGAACGGCAAAACGTACTACTATAACAATGCCCAGTCTTTCTTAGGCATATTTAACGAGATATATCAAAGTTCATTAAATCTAGTGAATGAATTTCCAGGTCTAAGGATCTACAAAAAGAATCTTGCCGTACTGTATCATTTTGGGCTTATGAAACCCCAAGATGTTCCCGCATTGGAAAGGGTTATTGTAGAAATATCCCAAAAAGAACACGTAGATGTGTACAAAGGAAAGATGATATTTGAGCTCCGTGTTCCCGGCGTCAATAAAGGCATAGCTATTAAAAATGTTAGAGACGAAGAAACTGCGCTTATTGCTGGAGATGACGCTACGGATGAATGTTCCTTCAAATACAACGAAGATGCAATAACCATAAAGGTTGGCCCTGGTAAAACCTCAGCACATTTCAGAGTTAATGACTATTCCGAGATGAGAGAAGTGTTGAAACTCCTATTAAATAATGCCGAAAAAAGAAGTTAACCGGCAAAATTTATTATACTTATAATATTCATGTTTTGATAAATATGGTACTTCAAGACATAGATGATATATTTGATTCACAGGCTGTTTTAAAGGGTTATCTAAATAGTGATTTGACTGTCATTAATGAAAAATATGGCCTTTTCTACCTTATGCTGCCAACAATAGATGAAAGCAAGCAGGTTTCCTTTTATGTGTTCCTAAATGACGACGAAATACCTGAAAAGCATAGAGAGGAAATAGAAGCCGTCATAGGGACATACAAGCCTACCTTTAAAAACGGAGTGTGGAAAATCTACTTAAATACAGAAAAATTTGAGTTTAGCGAACCATTCTCTAAATATTTCGATGTTGATAGCATAGTATTTGACATGGCTTCCATGAAAAACGGTGAACTTATTCTGCCTATAAGGTTCATGTCAAGGGATAAGGAGGCACTAGTGGATTCAATAGTCGAATCTGCAGGCTATGGTAACAGCATTTATCTGCACTACCTTGGGCAAAATAAGGGATTCGAATACTCCTTTACTGCGATTAAACTTTTAGACCAGATCTACAGGATCTCAATATTCGTTGACAATCCTTCATCACTTCACGGCATATACGAGGAGACAAAGAGATCCATAGCTTGGAGGAGGGAGTCTAAGGCACCTTATAAGGACAACACAGAAGATTACATATACGCACTAGACGATTCTCATTCGATACCAGAGTTGCTTATTGATACCGCTTATACGGGGGAAAAAGGGACAAAATATATAGGGAAGCACTCAAATTACGACATATATCGCGCGTTCTTCGGTGATGCCCTTGCAAACCATATGAGCAATATAATGATGGCGGAGAATGTTTATTATCTCAGAAGGTGGTCGAAGTACGAAGACGGAAAACTTTACCTGTATTTTTACACTACAGACGATCTTTTAAAGATCATACCTAGCGTAATTAAAAAGACAAGAGAAAGCTTTACTAGAGTGCATATAAATGTAGAAGAAATAACCACAACATAATTTGCACTCAGATTTTTTCAAAGAGGCTTACGTCAAGCACATCGTAAATATCCGTTCTTCTCTCTTTTAACAATGGTACTTCGGATCTATACTTTTCCACAACTCCTAGGTCTATATCCATAGATATGTAATTTTCATCCTTATCCAGCTCAGCTACAACATCGCCATAAGGTGATACTACCATTGAATGGCCAGTGAACATATCGCCTGTCTGAGCTGAACCGATAACAAAAACTCCGTTTTCCATTGCCCTAGCCCTCAGGAGAGTTTTCCATTGATCATATTTTCTTTCTCCAGAGAACCATCCTGCCTGATATACCAATATCTTGGCACCGTACAAGGTAAGTATTCTTGCTGCCTCTGGAAACCTTAGGTCATAGCATATTTGAACACCAAACGGGGTTTCTGAAGAATTAAAAACCATAGGGCTCATGTTCCCTTTCTCAAAAAAGGCGCTTTCCTTGAAGTTGAAAGCATCAAAAAGATGGAGTTTTCGATATTTCATAGTAGTTCCTAACTCATCTATAAGGACTGCAGTATTGAATGGCTTCAGGTTAAAGGCATTTTTCTCTGGTATATTCACAAGTATTTTACTCTTCCTCTCCTTTGCATAGTTTGCTATATTTGACATGAACTCTCCACTTTCAGATTCCGCAATGTTTATCATATCCGATCCATTTTTGAAATCTGGTACAAAAATCTGGTATTCCGGGAATATTATAAGGTTTGAATTTCCAATACTATCAAGGAACTTAAATGTTTTTTCTATGTTTTCGCTTTTATCTGAAGTAGAGGCCATCTGAACCACGGTTACTCTCATAATTGTTTCACCATATTTGGATCACTATTTGAAATGTTAAGTACGTTAGTCCTTAACGTTAATATGATCACTCAAACAGATATTATTTTTTCCAAAGGGAACCTTGTCAATTTTTTCGTTGATCTGTCAACTTGACTTGCAGGTAAATTTAAAGGGATAAATTACTTGAATTTCTAATGCGCTTAAGGCAGTAAAACATGGCTTTCTCTCTTCCAATGGACTTATCGAGATCATGCACAGGTTTGCCGGCCTGGTTAATTTTAGCATTCAAAACTTGAATCAAGAAAAGCTATAACCATACATTAAAGGCCATTCAAGTGAAAATATGAAAAGTATATACAGATAAGCCAAGTATCGAAAAATATTGATAAAGTTAGATGCTGCTAAGTATAGAACCTCAAAAATCGAAATTGCCATAGTAGCGGGTAATGTATGTATTAAGTATTCTATAAGTAAGGCCCCATATTATCCAATCTCCAAATCTAAATATGTTGCCCTTTTTTTCGTCATAATCCTTTACTAAATCGCCTATATCTGCAATTTTTATCTCATCGACCTCATCTCCAGGCAATGCATCATCAAAGCTATACGACTTTATTATGAAAGGATGGACAGGCAACTGCTTTGATATAGGGTAGTGCAGCGGCATCTCAGCCAATATATCGTACTCGGTGAAGTAAAGAGAGACTTCTTCCTTTATCTCCCGTATTACAGCTTGAGCTGGGCTCTCCATTTCCTTCAAAAAACCGCCCGGGAAGGCAATGTCCCCAGACCACGGATCATCCGGTCTTGCCTTCCTCTTTATAAACAATACCTCACTTCGCTGAACTATCAGACCCACAGCAGCCTCAGGTTGCCTCATTACTTATCTACGTCCGGCACGAAGTACACGTCCGTAACGTTCATCTTTTGATTCCTTCTAAACTTTGCTTTTACCGGCATGCCTATGTATATATCCTCCGTGTCTGCACCGATCAGCCTGCTCATAAACAACGAGTTTACACCCTCAAATTCAACCATTATTAGGTTGAATGGAGTCTCGTTCAGGAACTCCTCTCCGCTGAAGTAGCAAGTAGTGAATGTATGTACTTTTCCTTTTAGTGGAAGCTCATACCATTCAGTCTCAGATCCGCACATCATACAGTGTGCCCTAGGAGTTGCGTATACGTATCCGCACTTTTTGCACTTGCTTCCCATAAGTTTATGCTTTCCTAAGGCCCTGAAAAACTCACTGTCCTGTGCATAGCTGTGGATGTAGTCGATCTCGTAATGGTACTTGATCACTAGCGGGTCCGTGCTGAATACTATCGTACCGCTCTCGTCTTCCGGTAGTTTTGCATTAGGATTTATCGTCATTTTACCGCCTCCATTATTGTTACAGTAACATAAGTACCTGTACCGGCATGGCTGTGTATGAGGCCACGCTTTGCGTTAGGTACCTGCAGATAATCGTCGTGGAAGTGCTTCTTGATTGTGTGCTGCAACTGCCAGAACATGAAGACAGCCTGCATTATGCCTGTGGCGCCCACAGGATGACCTGCAGCTAGAAGTCCCCCAGACGGATTTACAGGGATCTTCCCCTTAAGTTCTGGCTTTCCTTCGTCTATGAATTGGCCACCTTCGCCGTATTTGCACAAACCGAGATCTTCATAGGTTTGGATCTCAGACGATGTGTATGCATCGTGCAGTTCGATCAGGTCTAGATCGTTGATCGGATCCGTTATTTCAGCTTTTTCGTAAGCTTCCTTTGCCGCCATTCTGCCTGCCCTGAATGAATGTACGCCAGGATATTTCAGACCTTTGTAATCGGATGGGCTTTCATTGGGGAGGAGAGGTACTTCACCAAATGGCCTATCTGAAAGTCTCATAGTATCGGTACCAGTACCTATTGCCTTCACAAGGACTGGATGATCCGTTATCTCAAACGCTTTGTCTTCAGATGCAAGTATGGCTACAGCCGCACCATCAGACATAGCACATACATCTAGCCTAGTTAAGGGGTAAGACACCATAGGCGCTTTCCTAACATCTTCAACCGTGATCTTCATCGGGCTCTGCGCATAGGGGTTGTGAATTGCGTTGCCATGGTTCTTCACAGATACTTTTGCCATCTGTTCGACAGTTGTACCGAACTCATGCATATGACGGACTGCCATCATCGCGTAATAACCGGTATAAAAACCGCCGATAGGATAGTCGAAATTTGTATCACTAGCTAGAGCGATGAACTCATTTCCCTTCCACGTATTTACGTGAGACATTGTTTCGAATCCGTAAACTACGACTGCATCCATCCTTCCGGATGCTATCTCTTCGTATCCTGCTTGGAAAGCCAGACCCCCTGTTGCACCACCGCCTTCAATTCTCTTGCTTGGCTTCGGTACTAATCCAAGGTAATCCTGCACCATTATTCCCGCCATAAGCTGCCTCTGGAAGTGGTCCGAAAAATAGGAGGCCACGGATCCATCTATATCGGCCAATGTAAGGCCGGCGTCGTTCATGGCGTAGTCAAATGCCTTCTTTACACGAAGGCGAAAATCCATGTCCGGAGAAGCCTTGGAAAACTTTGTTACACCTCCGGCAACCATGTATACGTCTCTACCCTTCGATTTCATATATCTTTAACTTATTACAATTAATAAATATTTTGCGCAATTATTACTGATATAATGCTACCATACCAGAATTGAAGCTATTTAATTAATGATTGGCTTAACCTTATTTCCCTCATAAGTATATTAAAACTTCTTACTAGATCTTCAGGATCGAGTATAAACGTAACGTCCGTGTAGAACGACACTATTTGTATTATGTTTATGCCATTGTGTGAAAGTATGGAGGACAGGTAGGCCACATAGCCACGGGTAAAAGTTATAGTCTCGGGACTGGTCATCACGATCTCTGAAAGCTTCCTATCCATCTGTATTACTTCTCCCTTAGGTATGCTTCTAACAATCTTTTCCGCATCGTTATCGTTCATGACAAGCGCTGCACCCTGAACACCCTGTATTAGCCTAAACCTGCCGTAGTTGATAGATTGCCTCTCGGCTAGCGAAAGTATGAGCTTCATGTTTTCGCTCTTTGGTTTAAGAATTATTACCGTTACGTTAGTATACATCTCTACGGTTGATCTAGAAAGTATATTCTTGTAGTCAGGTTCGCCTGACTGCGGCTTATATCTTTTCAGGGCCGCTTCTACGGCCTGGAAGCTTTTGATGTTGTACTGTTCCATTATCTTTCTAGAAAGGGATGAAAAATTAACTATCCCTTCACTCAAGGCTTCCATCACGTAAGGATGTCTACTTACATATTCCTTGACAAGATCTGAAACATTCATATTTAGTAAACTAAATCGCTTTTATGAATGTATATTTTTGGGCACTTAAGTCCAATATTTTGCAATTATGCAAGATTTAAATAAAGTTTGGCCGGAAGCTTATATATGTCTGCAACAATCAATTTTCTAATGTTGAAGAGAGAACTCGGCATAATCGATCTAACGATGTCTTCCGTTACAGGAATGATAGGATCTGGGTGGCTTTTCTCTGCATTATACGCATCTTCTATTGCAGGGCCATATTCTATTATATCTTGGATCGTAGGCTCCCTAATAGTCGCTGTCCTCGCACTGATCTATGCAGATCTTAGCGGCAGAATGCCAACTGCAGGGGCCGCAGCTGCCTATCCGTTCCTGACTAATGGAGATGCAGCTGGCTCGATAAACGCATGGTCACTGTTTCTTGGCTACGCTTCGACTCCGCCTTTAGAGGTTATTGCATCAATAACTTACATGAACTTTGTAATGCCTGGACTAATAAATAGTTCAGGAATGCTAACACTAAGGGGAATGCTTATCGCTATCTCCCTTTTATTCGTTTTCTTCATCATAAACGCTATGGGTATAAGGCACACTTCCAAGGTAAACAACTACATTTCTTACCTTAAGATCGGAATTCCGATAATAACAAGCTTCTTCTTTATATCAACTATGTTCTCCATCTCAAATTTCTCTTATGTGTCATCCGTTCATCCTGAAGGCATTTTCACTGCAATACCTGATGCAGGCATAGCCTTCTCTTTTCTTGGCTTCAGGCAGGCTGTTGAACTTTCTGGAGAAGCGAAGAACCCACAAAGAACAGTTCCAATAGCCATAATGCTCTCTGTTGCCATAGCGTCAGGGATATACCTCCTAGTTCAGGTGGCCTTCATAGGCTCGCTTAAGTGGTTTAGCTTAACACCTGGAGACTGGTCTGGACTTTACAACAGTGCATATTCATCTGGCCCAATGCTGGTGCTGGCTTCAGCTCTAGGCCTCGGAGCACTTGCCTCGGTACTGCTATTCGACGGAGTAGTTTCACCTCTAGGTACGAGCAACGTATATCAGACGTCAACTTCTAGGGTAGTATACAGGATCAGTCGCATGGGTTTCCTAACTAAGAAGATCGGAACGCTCAACTCAAATTCAGTACCGTTCTACGCATTGCTGCTCGACTTCTTTGTAATGTCCCTCTTCATTCTGCCTTTCCCATCCTGGTATGACCTTGTTTCAGTTAATTCCGACTTAACCATAATTGCATACATGACGGGGCCTATATCCCTAGTCATAATGAATCAGCTGGGAATTGCACCGAAAGGATTCAAGTTACCTTTGGCAAAAATTCTTGCACCTTTGGGCTTTGTTTTCTCAATTCTCATAATTTATTGGTCAGGGTACCCTACTACACTATACATGAGCATAATTGCACTTGCAGGCCTTGTTCTTTTCATATTTGCACGCAGGAGTCCGTTAAAGAGCCTTGTGGGGGCTTCCTACATGATATTTATCCTCATATTCGTGCCAGTGGCATCATTCCTTGGCAGTTATGGGATTGGCCTTTTTCCGTTTCCATACGACATAGCAATAGTTGCTGTGGCTTCCCTTGGAGCCTTTGCCATTGGTACAAGGTTGTACGTCCCGTCAGCGGATATGAGTGATAGGATCAAAGAAACTGTCAATTAAAAATTTAAAAAAAATTTATTTTTTAAGGTTATGCTGCTGTATATTGCCCCCCAGACTTGCCTATGCTAAGGAGCTTCATCTCGTGGTGCAAAAGCAAAAGTATGATCAATATTACTGGTATAACTGAAACAAAGGAATACTTCAAACCTATGTAAAGTACTACCGAACCTGATACGAACGGCATAACGGAGCCGATAGCCATCATTATTGAGAAAAACAGGCTGTTTGCAGCGTTCCTTGATGATATATCAAAGGCCCTGGATATGGAAATCACGGACAATGGATAGGTGAATCCATGCGGGAAGCCCAGTATTAACATCGATAGCTCCATAACAGTTAAGCTTGGCGACTCCACTATGCCCATAAGGCCAACAGTAGTAAGCAAGACTGAAAGGATCATTAGGCGCCAGAGGTTTTCGGGAGGCTTGAGCGCAAGGAGCAGCCTGCTTATAAATGAAGTAAAGAAGAAGCTTGAGAACATTAAAGTAACGGTCGAATACGAAGCGCCGAAGAAGTCCCTGGCGTATATGCCTCCGAATGTCAGTATAAACGCGAACGGTATATTGTAGGTCATTATGTTGTATACTGAAACTTTGAACCCGTGATTCTTAATGACGTTCTTTGCCTCTATCTTCACGTTGCTTTGCTCTTCAGGAAACTTTATGAAAAATGAAGTAACGAAAACTAATGCGGGGAATATGCTGAAGAATATAAAAGTCTCTAGTAACGGGTATATCCTAAGCAGATAACCTTCTATTGCAGGTCCGGCTACAAGTGAAATGCTAAGCGTAAGAGTATATATGGAAAGTACGCGTTCCCTAGCTTTTCTGTCTGGCAAGAGGCTTGCAGATGTTATAATGTTCGGCATTATTGCCCCAAGAACAAAGCCAGACACGAAGACTATTGGCCATATTGTTATTGAATTTGAAAAATAGAATGTTGGAAAAACTAACGCATAGGCAAGTGAAGAAGCGATAAAGACTTTCCTCCTCAAAGTACTGGATAACTTTGAATTGATGAACGCACTCATCACGAATGTGGCCAGTGCACCAACAGCAGAGACCGAGCCTACTAGGAACTCGTTAAAGTGTATTATGTACCTTGCAACAAGGGGTATTTCTGTCATGAACATGTTGTTGCTGGCCCTTACTGCAAAGGTTATTGTGACGATTACTAATATTGCGTACAGTAAGGAAATGTTACCCTTCTTTCCATTCATAAAAGCGCTCTCAACTGGAATGGTTTAGGACAATCGCCCTGAACTCTTCATACGGCTTAACCTCAAGAGGGCCGGATTCTGACTTAAGGATAGCTGCATGTATGAATTCTGTGTCGAATTTTATCGGTAATACTGAAGCTACGTATTCAGCTGTTCCGGAAGGATCTTGCCTAAACCTATCAATGCCCTCCGAATAAACTGAATTAAAATAGTCAAGAATCTCCGGCTTGACGTATGCGGCACAGCTGCCAGGCATATATAATTTAGTTTCTGCAAATAGATCCTCAAATGCTTTGCCCTTAGCAAACGCAGATGATAGCACTGCAGAGTCTATCTTATTTTGGGTAAGCATATTCCTTATTTCACGTTGGTCTTCCGCGTAAACTATCTCTGACTCCTTCTTGTTGAGATCTAGCAATGCCCGCAGAAGGACGTCGTTCGCGCTACCCTTCCTCCATACACCGATCTTTTTACCAATATCAGGGTACACAACAGAGAGCTTCCTTATAAGTGAGATATTAAAATTTATGCCTCTTTTTACTAGAGAAACTGTCGAATCAAGAACTATGTCCCCCTGACCCTTTTTATCAAATATCATATCGATGTCCTTTGCCTTAGCAGCTATCAATGGATAAGAAACAGGACCAGGTGCTACAATTGCTTTTATCTTTTCCATATATTGATATGGAGTTTATCTATAAATAGTTTATTCTACTCTTCGTCTATAAGATCGACCGTCTTTAATAGATCATCAATTATTTTCCTCGCTATCAACAACGATTCCGAATGAGAACAAAGGAACTTTTTCCCCTCCTCCGTAATGTAATACTTGGTAAGCGTTTGACCCTTTTCGTTCTTAGCGTTTTCTGATGTTACGAAATTCCTCTCCTTCATTGTTTTCAGGAGTACATAAATCGAGCCCTGGGGAAGAGGATTTCCAATGACAGATGATAAGGTCTTTTGTAGTTCGTATCCGTGCATAGGCCCCCTAACAAGCTCCTTCAACAGGTATAGGGTAATAAGGCCATGGAGTATCCTCTCCTTGGTTGGATCACTGTTCATAATATAGTAATAGTTTATAGCTTAAAAGATTGTCTATAAGTCACTTATTCCTACTTTCTATTCTATTTCGCAATACTGATTTCAATTTTTCTATAGACGCCGGATTTTCAAGGCCGGTACGGTCTCCGACAATGTCTCCATAAACATAGATCTCCCTAAGGAACCTTCTGAGTATTTTTCCACTTGGGGTCTTCGGCATCTCTTCAACAACGATTACATCGGACGGTGCTGCAAACTTCCCAATGCCCTCCTCAATCATCTTTGATATAGTTTCTTCAATGCCTGTCGCTGATATATCATTCTTCAATGAAACGAATACAACGGGAGTGAGACCTCTGATTTCATCAGGGATTCCTACAACTGCACATTCAGCTATTCCGTTTACGCTAGCTACAAGGCTCTCCATCTCCATCGTGCTCAGTCTATGGCCGGAAACGTTGATTACATCATCATTCCTCCCGAGAACCCAAAAGTGGCCATCTTTATCCTTTACAGCAACATCATAGGTGAAATACAATCCTTCTAACTTTCCATAGTATTCTTTTAAGAAACGTTCGTGTTCGTTCCATAGATCGCGGATCATCATAGGGAACGGTTTCTTTATTACTAAATTTCCTGGACGTTCAAGCACTGGATTACCCTCATCGTCAACAACATCCAAGGATGCTCCCAGGAACTCGATGCCGCTAGATCCTGGCTTCATGCCAGTAGCAAAGGCAGATCCTGCAAGCGGAGTTCCAGCAGTTTCGGTTTGCCCCCACGTATTATTAATGTATGCAGATCTGAAGTGTTTATTCATCCAGTGCCACGCTTCTGGATTCAACGGCTCGCCCACTAGTCCTATTACACGAACGGATGAAACATCATACTTGCCCTCTGGAAAGCCGTACTTCATCAGCATCCTTATCAAAGTTGGAGCTGTGAAAATTTTTGTTACTTTGTATTTTTGCACTATTTCGTAGAAACGATCTTGAGAAGGGTAATCGATTGCCCCTTCATAAAATAGAGTCGTAGAGCCATTAGCAAGAGCCCCAATTATACCCCATATATGCATAGTAAGCCATCCTATGTCAGCTGTGCACCAAAGTACATCAGATTTACTCAAATCGAGGTGGTGCTTTGCATACACGTAGTTGTTCACCAGAAATCCGGCACCCGAAAGCACCACTCCTTTTGGCTTACCTGTTGTACCTGATGTATAAAAGACTATGCCAGGCTCGTTTGCCTCGACATCTCCCCCTTTGTCTTTATCGTTAAACTTCGCTATTAGGCTGTAAAAGTCTAAATCTCTTTCTGTAAAATTCAGATTGAGCCCTACATTTTTTACTACGATGATCTTTTCAAAATTAGAATCTCGAATCTCATCCACTTTTTTCTTTAACTCCACTAGTTTGCCTCTTCTGTATGTTCCGTCTGCAGTTATTATTATCATAGGGTTAAAATGCTTTAACCTGTTCTCCAATGCCTGCGTAGAGAAACCAGAAAATATTGTATTGAAAACAGCACCAACCCTGTAGCACGCGAGCACACTGAATAATGTTTCAGGTATGTTTGGCAGAAATATAGAGACTCTGTCACCTTTCTTTACGCCTAGGCTTCTTAGAGCATTTGAAAGTTTGTTTACAATAGATTGCAGCATTGCGTATGTATATACAGCGCTTCGCCCTGTTTCGCTCTCAAATATCAAAGCAGCTCTATTAGCTTCCCCAGCTTCTATATGTCTATCTATGAGGTTTTCAGCAACGTTTAAATAGCCTCCCTTGAAAAAGGAAAATTCAGGAAGTCTGCCTTCCATTACGGTATCCCATTTCTTTCTCCAAACTAGATCAGAAGCAATACTCTCCCAAAAGCCATTTGGATCGTTCTTCGAGAATTCAAGCAAACGCTTAAATTCATCCCTTTTCTTCTCGTCTATTCTAAGGATCTCCTTACTATTTAAAACAAAATTCGGTAGATCATATGTCATGGCATTTACTAACATGTAATTAAGATTATTTAAAGATTTTCAAATACGTATATCTTATATCTATATAATATATACTAAAATGATATCTTTATTGTACTTCCTATTTTCTCTTCTTGTATATCTACATCTAGCCCCTCAGTACGCATTTGTTCGTAGATCTTCTGGGCCTTATCTCTGCTAGTAAAATAAAGGTATAGGGCTTCAACTCCGAATTCCGGGAGACGGTCAGAAGCATATATGGCTTCCATAGCTTTTTCAACAGTACTAATAAACTTTGATCTATCGCACGAAAGCCTTCCAGATTCAATCCTTGAAATGCCCTCTTTAACAACCCATTCATATTTAACCTTGCCTTCAACCTTTGAATCGGATTTAGTGAAAAGTAATGAATTCAAGTTAAGACCATAAATTATTAAAATGATGCCAATTATAATATCAACTAATCCAAGATAAATGTCAACAACTATTGTCACTGCGCCAACTATCGCAATAGCCAATCCTATTATTACATCATGGGCCTCTATGCTAATCGGTTAGTTATTGAAGTAAACTTTTTGAATTTTCTGATCCCAAAATATTCTAAGGCACATGTCCGTATCCTTTCAATCGTTGTTGAATATGGTCCTTCCGAGTTCTTCTATTTCTTTAATGGAATCTAGGTCTTCAGTGTTGCTCAAGTCTCCGGGGTCTTGGCCAAGGAATGAGGATCTTATAACACGCCTCATGGTCTTGCCATTCCTCGTCTTTGGCAGTTTTCTCAATCGCAGCACATAGGACGGCGAGAATGGCTTTCCCATCTTAGATTCTATAGCGTCTTTTATCCTACCTGATAGATCCGGTTCGCCAACGTAAAACACAGCGAGAGCTTCACCCTTTATTTTATCTGGTATGGAAATTACAGCTGCCTCTATAACGCCGTTCACTGCCATTACAATATCTTCCAATTCGTTGGGCCCGACCCTTTTGCCAGCTACCTTTATCACATCGTCCGCCCTTCCATAGAGATAAAAATAGCCATCTTCATCCATTTCTCCAAAGTCGCCGTGAAACCAAACACCCTGAAATCTAGACCAATAGCTTTCGAGGTAGCGGTCCTCTGCCATCCACAAACCCCGCGTCATAGAAGGTGATGGCTTCTTTGCTACAAGATAACCGACCTTTCCATAGACCTCTTTTCCGTTTTCGTCAAATATGGATGCGTTCATTCCGAGCCCGCGGTAGAGGCATTTCGGTTTAATCGGTATTGCCGGGTTCGATGCAAGGAAGCAGCCGATAATGTCAGTGCCTCCAGAGATATTCGAAATAGGCGTTTTGCCTCCACCAAGAACATTGAACAAGTAGCTCCACGACTCGTCGTCCCAAGGTTCGCCGGTAGATCCAAAGAGCCTTACTGTATTGAATCTTCTCTCAATATTTTTATACCTCAGCATGCGAACGAGAGTTGGCGATAGACCAAGCAGTGTAACGTTGTTATCTTCAAGTATGGTGAAGAGTCTAGAGGCATCCGGATAATCTACAGCACCGTCATACAGATAAATCGTCCCGTGCAGTACATTCGTACCTATTAAGGCCCACGGGCCCATCATCCACCCAAGATCGGTTATCCAGTGAAGCACGTCACCGTCCTTCAAGTCCATATAGTACTTCACCTCTTTGGCTATGTTAATCAAGGCTCCACCGTGGACGTGTACAGTTCCCTTAGGCTTTCCTGTTGTCCCAGATGTATAAAGCATTATGGCTGTGTCTTCCGATCCCGTTTTCTCCGTCTCTATCCGCTTCTGCCCATGCATAGCATCTTCGAAACTATAGCCTTTTTTGCTACCGCCTTCAGCTATTATGGGCAAGCCAACCTTCTCGGCTACAGACATCATGTCGACAAATTTTCCTTTTCTGGAGTATCCTTTGGATGTAAAGAGAAGCTTCACTCCAGCATCTTCAACGCGTGTTTTTACAGCTTCATAGCCGTATCCTGAGAACATAGGAACGGCTACTGCTCCAATTCGAAGTATGGAATAGAAAGCGATTGCACTCTTTAAGTTAAAAGGCATGTAGATGCCAACCCTATCGCCTTTCCGTATCCCCATATCAAGAAGAGTAGAGGCAACAGAAGATACATATATATTGAGTCCGGAATAGGAAAGCGTTTCCCTTTCGAGATATTCATTCTGGTAAATTACTGCAGGCTTTGACGAATCCTTATACCTTGAGACTGCGTTATACTCTATGTTTATGAGTCCTTCAGTAAACCATTTCGTATGTTGCGGCCCGCCTGAATTGTCAAAAACTTTTTTGTATGGAGAAAAGAATTCAATTCCAGTATCTTTAATCACCTGAGGCCAAAACCATTCTGGGTCTGAATCTGCTTTATCGTAGAGTTCCTTTACAGTGATTCCAACAGAAGAAGCAAACATCCCCAAATTCGTTGATGCTATCTCCGCTTCATCAGGCTTATAAACAAACATTATATGATTATAGTAAGTTATATATTTAATATTTATCCAATATACCCTTAGTTAATGTCCTCTCCAAGCTTATATTTCCTTATCAAGCTCTTTGCTATGATCCTCTTCCTTATCTCTGTCGTACCAGCTCCTATTTGGCCCAAAATTGCGTCCCTCAGGAACATCTCAATACCAGTATCCTTTATGTATCCGTATCCGCCAAATATTTGTATTGCTTCCCTCGCAATGTATTCTGCTGATTCTGATGCGTGCATTATGGCTGCTGCTGCGTATAAAGGATCGTCCCTGCTGCTTTCTAGCTTCTCCAATGCCCTATATGCAAGAATCCTGCTTGTTTCGTACTTTGTATACATATAGGCGAGCTTCTCTTGTATTAGCTCAAACTCACTAATAGGCAGGGAGAACTGTTTTCTTTCACTTGAGTACTTTACTGCCTCATCTAGTGCCCTTCTAGCCAGTCCAACAAATATAAATGCAAGTATTACCCTCTCTGAATTAAGGCCAGACATTATTATCCTTTTGCCATCGCCTCTCTTTCCAACTATCCTTTCATTTCCTATATCAATATCATTGAAAAACAGTTCTCCCGTCGGAGATCCTCTCATCCCCATCTTCTCAAACTTCTTTCCACGCTCAAAGCCTTTATCTGATGAAAGTACAATAACAGAAGTGTATGAATCTCCATCTTTAGCGTGCACGAGAAACAGATCAGCATACGGGCCATTAGTTATGAACGTCTTACTTCCTGTCAGAAAAATTCGACCACCGTGATCGTGCAACGTAGTATGCATAGCAAGCGCGTCTGAACCTGAACCTGGCTCCGTCAAACATAACGAACCTATCCACTCACCGGATGCAAGTTTAGGTACGAATTTTTCCCTTATAGCCTGGGATCCGTTCCTATAAACGTTATCAAGGCACAAGTTGCTGTGCGCACCATAGGATAAGGCGAGGGAAGGTGATGAATAGCCTAGTTCTTCCTCTATCACAGCCTGTGTAATATATCCCGCATCCGATCCGCCGTATTCCTGAGGTATGGTTACACCGAGGTAGCCGAGCTTTCCCATTTCCTTGAAAACGTCCACAGGAAAATAATCTTCCCTGTCTATCTTCATCCTTATGGGTTCTACTTCCTTCTTTAC
The DNA here is from genome assembly GCF_000011185.1 of Thermoplasma volcanium GSS1. Classification (NCBI taxonomy): domain Archaea; kingdom Methanobacteriati; phylum Thermoplasmatota; class Thermoplasmata; order Thermoplasmatales; family Thermoplasmataceae; genus Thermoplasma; species Thermoplasma volcanium. The sequence continues at coordinate 1,334,501 of NC_002689.2, forward strand.
GAATTCCTTTATAGAGTTCCTAAGCAGATCATCCGCATCGACATAACTGTGCATGCGTGTATGAATCACTGATTCAATATATAGAGTTTATCATTGAATTATTTCACGATTGAATGAGATATAACGATGAAATATCTATAATTGTACTAGAAGATCCCGATATTTTTCGATATCACTTTTATAGTTTATGTTTATGAAGTTCACTTCATCATCCGATCCTATATCATAATATTGCAAAGGTTGTGTAAGAAGAAAAGCATGGAGGCTTTCTCCGCCTTTGTCCAGGTATTCCTTCAAAGCATTGTAAAGATCTTCCGTGTATATACCGAAGAGCGGTTCAAGCATGCCGTCCATGTGACGCGGAAAGAGCGGTGAGCCTTTGTATTGGGAAAGCATCTTCGAAACTAGCTCAGGCTTTATCAATGGCATATCCCCGGCTACAGCAAAGAATGTACCAAATTTGTCGATTGCTGCAAGGACGGAATCGGTTATTATTCCATTCGTTGTATCAAATTCTATGCTGCAGCCGTTACATATAATATCTTTGTCCTTCGTAAACACGTAAACCTTGCCTATATTTGATAATTTTGAAACAATAATCTCCAAAAGGCTTTTTCCACCAATCATGTATGAATGCTTGCCTGGAAATCTTACGCTCCTCTTGACAAAAACCACGAATGGCATTTTAACTTCCATAGGATCATTACCTCATAATTTGCAATATCTATCGCCATATTTAAGAGTCACCTATCCCAATTTATCCTCAATGAGTTAAAAATATTAATTTTAATCTTCAGATATAATTATCCCGTACTGCCCGAGATAATTTATAAATTGTTTGTAAAAATTCTCATCTTTTCCGAGGATTTCAGGTGCAACAACACCATATTTACCAATCTCATTTTTAGAGAGGAAGTCTGCCGTTGCTGATGCTGGAACAGAAGTTACGTTTGCCATTGAAGACCGCTTTCTTTTCTCATCGTATGGCGCCACCATGCTGGCCTCATGCTTTACAATGTCACCATTCCTTGTTCCAGTAACTTTAACGTACATGAGAGAAACATCCTTCACGCCGCTCATAGAGAGATTATTCCTAAATATCTCAGCTGTAAAATCAAAGGGTGCTATTTCGCTGTTTCCTACTTTAACCTTTTTACGGCTAAAGAAGCCTAGGTCCTTAAGTAGCCTTATCTTTTCTGCATGCCCGCTGTATCGTACAGTTTTCTCCCACATGCTGCCAGATGCACGGATGGTCTTGCCTAATGTGCGTAGGCCGTCAGTGTAGAATGCTTCAAGGTCTGTGTATTTCTGTATATTAATTTTCTCAAGGCCGCTAAGTGGTTCTACCTGAGTGATGCTACCGTTCTGTACGATGTGAACAGGCCTTGTATATTCGTCAAGCAAGCCTTCAACCGACCACGTTATTACGTAGTCCAGGCCGCCTATACGTTTCTCTGGTATACCACCCACATATATGTGTACATCCTTTACGTCTTCCAGTTCGTACGAAAAATGGCCTACAAGTACGTTGCTTATGCCTGGAGCAAATCCTATATCTGGCACAATAACTGAAGAACTCTTCTTCGCAACATCGTCAAGAAGAAAGACATCATCTTCATAATAAGATATATCTATCATCCTTACCCCAAAAGGAGCGATAGATTTTGCAAATTGAAAACCTACGCTTCCAGGAAGTGCCGATACCACTATATCGTAGTCAGATATTATGTGCTTTATATCGTCGCGAAGGGCATCCACCTGGATCACGCTTACTCTGCTACCAATATTATCCTGAATCTTCCTTAGGTTTGTTGGATCACGGTCTGCAACCGTCACATCCATCCCGTCCACCAAATTGAGTGCTACAGATGAACCTATTTGTCCCGATCCAAATACAATGCCTTTCATGTTTGTATATAAGTTGAAATAATTTTATTTTATCCATTGCGTAATGAGTAACGGCATAATCCCAAAAAATAGAGTAATTAATCGCCATTCCTATCTAATACCGATATGTATTGCAGGAGAGGCATTAGGCTGTTCCTTACATTCATCCCTTTCTCTGTTAGGGCGTAGGTAGTAATTTGACCAGATCTTCTTTCAACAAGACCAGAGTCTATAAGGTCCTTTATCCTCCTAGATAGGATCGTACTGCTTATCCCGGGTATAGAGGACCTAATGTCATTGAAGTTTTGCCTTGTGCTGCCGTTTCCCAACACGGATATGATCAGCATTGTGTATTTCTTGCCAAGGAGATGAAGGACAGATTCTGATGGATCGATACATATTTCTGTATCCCCGTATCTCAACATGCAAGCTTTAGACCTTGTTTGATCCATATGGATCCATACTATTATTGCTATATAATTCCTTCCTGACCCTTTGCCCAGTTGAGCATGCTTTCAAAGGGCACTTCATGCATATCGGTTCTTTCCTGCAGAAGTCCTTGCTTAATTGAACTATCATCGCATGAAAATTCTGCATCAGTTTTACATCAGCGAGTTGTTCTTCAACGCTTTTCTTTATGGAATCCACTTCATCAAAGGATGAATACCTCTCAAGAAATCTTACTGTATACTTATCTATAACAAAAACAGGAGCGTCGAGAGCGTAAAGGAGTATAGAATTGAGGGTCTCTTGCCCGATTCCTTTGATAGATTTCAATCTCTCAGCAAATGCATCAATATCCTTTATCCTATCAATTCCATTGAATTCCCCTACTATTAAGCAAGATACAGCTTTAAGCCTCTCCGCCTTCTGGTTGTAAAAACCTGAGCTCCTTATTAGTTTGGCGATCTCATTCTTCTCTATTTTGCAAACATCTTCGAGTTTCGTTATGCCGTGCGATTTCAGGTTTGCTATTGCTTTTTCCACGTTTTTCCAACTGGTATTCTGCGTTAGAATTGCTCCTATAACGATCTCATCTTTAGTTTCTGCCGGCCACCATCCAAGATCACCGTAGTAACGAAAAAGCTCTTCGTAAATATTTGCAAAATTCGGAGGGTTTGATGTCATTCCAAGGATTCTATTACACCGTACCCTATAAGTCTCCACCTATTCAATACGCGCCTTCCTATAGCCACGCGCATTCCGTTAAATGCAGCAACAGGATATTTTAGAGAAACTTCTATATCCGTACCTTTCACGTTGCTTACTACACCAACAGTATTTGCAGTAGCCACTGTAAACATCAAGGTCTCCTTTGCCCTTATAGGCTCAACGTTAAGTTCCTGGTCTGACCCGACAACACGCTTAAGCAGGTGTGCTTCCAGCCTCATTGAGAACGAGATAGGCGGCACCTTGCCTATGTATCCAGCTATCCTGCCAGTGAACGCATCTCCCTTTGTCAAGAATGGATCTAATTTTGTACCAACGGCGGCAAGGCCGCCTGGTTTTATCATATCATAGGAATATTTTCCAGCCATAAGGCTTACCACTTCCGTGGTAACATTGGTCCAAACAGTCTTATTTCCCCTGGTATTTTGTATGCCAGGTACTATTTCGATCTCATCGCCTATTTTTAGTGATCCCTGTGTAAGGGAACCCCCTATTATTCCTCCCTTAATCTGATCGATTGGCGTACCTGGTTTATTTACATCAAAGGATCTAGCAATATACATTATCGGATCGGATCCTTCGTTGTACTCGGGTGTAGGTATATACTTTTCAATAGCTTCAAACAAGATATCTATATTTGTATTATGATATGCACTGACCGGTATTATGGGTGCATTTTCAGCAATGCTGCCCTTAACAAATGCCTTGATCTCTTTATAACTTTCCAGTGCTCGCTCTCTTGTTACTAAGTCTATTTTATTTTGCACAATAACTATGTTCTTTATGCCCATTATCTCTAATGCAGTAAGGTGCTCCCTTGTCTGCGGCTGAGGGCAATGTTCGTTAGCCGCTATAACCAATAGCGCACCATTCATGAGGGCCGAACCAGATAGCATAGTGGCCATAAGCGTTTCATGGCCAGGAGCGTCTACAATCGATATCACACGTTCAAGTTCGCAATTCTCACTGGGTTGCCTTGTATAATAAGGATTCCCAGAAGCATCGTAACACTTATAAACCGGCGTATCAGCATAACCTAGCTTTATAGAAATTCCTCTCTTTATTTCTTCAGAATGCGTATCCGTCTTTACGCCTGTCAGGGCGAGAGTTAAAGTGCTCTTGCCATGATCGACGTGACCCACCATACCTATGTTTACAGTGGGCTGAGGCATTTTAAGCTTGCTGATCATCTTTTTTCTCCTCTATGGGCGTCGGCCCATACTGAGTTATCTTGAGATTAATCTGCGTTATGTCCGATCCGATTATAGAACCACGTGCAGTGATCCTCTTTCTTATGCCATTCTTGCCACGGTATCCAGAGGTATACTTAACAAGTATCTGCTTCTTGCCTTGGGTCTGCAGGTCCGGCCTCATAGCGAAACCGTCAACCGAACTTCCACCAGTTATCTTCATCTTATAGCCTACGAGATCAAAGAATACACCGTCTACTTCTTCGCCTATTTTTCTTCCGATTAGAGAACTCATTCTCTCGCTTGGAATTTCCCTCTTATACGTCTTACCTGTCTTAGGATCTGCAATTATTGCCAATGAATTTGCCATGCTAATCTGATGGCTAATATCAATACCCTTTATAAGAATTTAGGGATGATATGCTGTGCCCTAAAATTTACCTTTGCTTTTATGGATAATTAATTGCATTTAAATCGAAATAAAATATACGGGTTCTGTGATAGTTCTTGGACTTGAAGGTACAGCACACACGATAAGCTGTGGGATACTGGATGAAAATAGCATAATGGCTAACGTCTCATCCATGTACAAGCCAAAAACTGGCGGCATCCATCCAACTCAGGCTGCAGCTCACCATGTAGATAAGGTCTCTGAAGTAATAGCTAAGGCTATCGAGATTGCAGGAATAAAACCCTCAGATATCGATCTTGTGGCGTTCTCTATGGGACCAGGGCTTGGCCCATCGCTGAGGGTAACGAGCACTGCAGCAAGGACTCTCGCGGTCACCCTAAAAAGACCCATAATTGGTGTGAACCATCCGCTTGGCCACATAGAGATCGGGAAGAGGTTAAGCGGTGCACAAGATCCAGTTATGCTATACGTATCTGGCGGAAATACGCAAGTGATTGCACATCTTAACGGAAGATACCGTGTACTTGGCGAGACTCTCGATATCGGAATAGGAAATATGATCGACAAATTTGCCAGGTATGCGGGCATTCCCTTTCCAGGAGGCCCTGAAATTGAGAAGCTTGCAAAGGACGGTCGCAAGCTTCTTACTCTACCCTACTCCGTCAAAGGCATGGATACTTCGTTTTCCGGCATCCTAACCTCAGCGCTCGAATATCTTAAAAAGGGAGAACCAGTGGAAGATATAAGCTTCAGCATTCAGGAAACAGCTTTTTCAATGTTAGTTGAGGTGCTTGAAAGGGCACTTTATGTTTCAGGCAAAGACGAGGTACTTATGGCTGGCGGTGTTGCCCTCAATAACAGGTTAAGGGAGATGGTTTCTGAAATGGGGCGCGAGGTGGATGCCACTACGTACATGACTGATAAGAACTACTGCATGGACAACGGAGCTATGATAGCTCAGGCCGGACTCTTGATGTATAAATCTGGTATAAGGATGAATATAGAGGATACAAGCATAAACCCAAGGTATAGAATCGACGAAGTTGATGCACCTTGGGTAATTGAAAAAAATGTAAAATACAGGGATGCCGGTGCTGAATCAAGGATCGTTAATACAGATTTCTATGGGCGTAGCGCTGTTAAGAAGATCCGCATAGCAAAGGGATACAGGCTTAAGGAATTAGACGAGAGGATCAGGGGCGAACGTATGAAAAACGAGTTTACGGTGATCAGAAGGATGAGGGATGCTGGAATATGCGTGCCAATTGTATATGATTATGATCCATTTGAAAAAACACTTACCTTGAGCCAAATTCAAGGGGAATTACTTAGGGATGTCATACGTGCGAGGCCGAACGTTATGGGCAACGTAGGACATGATGTTGCAGTTATGCACAAAAATAAAATTTCACACGGAGACCTTACAGTGAACAATATAATCGTATCTGACAGGATATGCTTTATCGATGCGAGTATGGGAAAGGTAAACGCAGAACTAGAAGACCTTGCAGTCGATGTGTATACTCTTGAGGATTCAATAAATAGCCTGAGTGAAAATGGAAAAACACTCATGAAGGAATTTAAAATGTCGTATAGAGCAAATTTTCCACAAGCAAATGATGTACTGAACATAGTTGAAGACATAAGAAGGAGGCATAGGTATGTTTAAATTCGTTACAAGCAACAAGCACAAGTTTGAAGAGATCAAAGAGCTTGGGACACGTTATGGCATAGACATTGAATGGGTCAACATGAAATACGAAGAAATTCAGGAGGAAAGCACAGAAAAAATATCCTATGACAGCTGCAAGAAATTAATTAATTTGGTAGATAGCCCGTTCTTCATAGACGATACTGGGCTATATATTGAAAGCCTTAACGGCTTCCCTGGCCCATACTCATCATATGTTTCAAAAACCATAGGTAATTACGGCATATTGAAGTTGATGAACGGCATAGAAAAGAGAAGCGCTTACTTCGTTACTGTAATATCATTAAATGAGGGTGGAAAAATAACTCAGTTTACTGGCAAGGTCATTGGCGAAATATCAAAGGAGATCAGAGGAAAAAATGGATTTGGTTACGATCCTATATTTATTCCGAATGGAAGTGAAAGAACATTCGCAGAAATGGAAACTTCTGAAAAAAATATGGTTTCGCACAGGAGCATGGCATTCAAAGGGTTATTCAGCTATATTAAGGAAAACTACAATAAGTGAGAAAAACAAATTTAAATGCACAGAAAATAATTGAAACTTATAAAAAGCGAGGCATAATTTTTATATGTTGATCCCTCTTTTATTCATAAATAATCGACTTTCTGATGTTTTTTGAAAGGAATGAAAACCAATCGATCATTTTATGAGCTTCTATTTATTTCTTTCGATTGTGAAGGTATTTTTAACCAGTCTAATGTCGAATTACGTCATCTGTGATGTACATTCTGAAATAAATTAGAAAAAAACAAAAAACATATAAATAAACTCGCTATGTTCTGTCAATGAGTGAATTTGACGTTGCGGTAATAGGTGCAGGGCCGGCAGGATCTTCCGCTGCCATAAGGCTTGCCCAAAACGGGATGAATGTCCTACTTGTTGAACGTGGTGACCCTCCAGGAACAAAGAACGTATCAGGTGCAGTTCTCTGGGGCAATGAACTTGCTAAGGTTGTCCCAGATTGGGAGAGGAGTGCACCAGTTGAAAGATACGTTACAAGAAAAGAAGTAGCCTTCCTCACGGAAAAATCCAAGATTGCTATTAGTTTTAGCTCAGAGGAACTCCAGAATAGTAAGTCTGGAAAGATTATTGTCAGAGGCAAGTTTGACCAGTGGCTTGCAAAAAAGGCCAAGGATGCTGGAGCGATGCTTGTAACCGGCGTTACTGTAGATAGACTCGCCATCGACAATGGAAAAGTAATCGGCATACAGCAGGACAATGACGTAATTACTGCTGATGCCGTAGTGGTAGCAGAAGGGGCCAATCCTAGGGTACTTATAAACTCAGGCCTTAGGCCGAAATTATCCGACCGTGATGTTGCGCTCGGAATAAAAGAAACAATTAAACTTCCCGAAAATGTCATAAACGAAAGGTTTAACGTCGATTCAAAAAGCGGATTTGCATCTGAGTTCGTGCTTGGTTTCCTCGATGACGGATTGCTTTCTGGCGGTTTTCTCTATACAAATAAAGATACAGTCTCACTCGGTATAGTTGCTTCATTAGATCGCCTTAGGGCAAATGGAGTGACACATTCTTACGATATAATGGGAAAGTTCGAAGAACATCCTTTCATAAAGAACCTTATAAAAGATGGCATACCGGATGAATATGCGGCTCATCTTGTACCCGAAGGTGGAATTTCGAGCATGCCAAAACTCTATGGAAATGGATATCTTGTGGCCGGTGATGCCGCAGCATTCACATTCAGCAATGGCATGGTGCTGCAGGGAATAAATTATGCCATTACATCTGGCATACTAGCTGCCGATACAATAATAGAAAACAGAAATAACATAAATGAAAATACACTGGCAAAGTACGTTGATAAACTAAGGGAAAGTTACGTACTCAGCGATCTCTACAACTTCAATGGCATACAGAACGTAACGTGGAGTGATTTTGTACAAAAAAGCCTCCCTACCCTTGCGGAATCAGTTATGATGAGCCTCTTCGATGAAAAGGGAATGCCGAAAAAGCATCTTAGGCAGATTGTCACAGACGCAATGAAGAGCGGCCACATGAAGTACAGCGATCTCATTACAAATGGGTACCGTGTTATAAAGAGGATGTGAGGTGAAGTTAATGAAAATAGAAGAAAAATTATCGTTATTAAATTATAAAACGGATAAATCATACGCACATATAACAATAAACCCGGATATATGCAGTACATGCCCAGATCATTTCTGCGTGTTTGCGTGCCCTGCCAACTGCTATACGCTTATAAATGGCAAGCTTAACTTCAAATATGAAGACTGCGTAGAATGTGGAACCTGCGATATAGCCTGCTCCCATGGGAGTGTTAAGTGGACGCTACCAAAGGGGGATAACGGAGTTATATACAAATACGGGTGATGCCGAGTGTTGAACATAGTGGTTATGATTAAGCAAGTTCCTGACAGCAGTGAAGTTGAAATTGATCCGGTGAAGATGACGTTAAACAGAACGAAGGCTAGGAACGTAGTAAACGCTTCTGACTTAAATGCACTGGAATACGCCCTACAGATAAAGGATAAAGTGGGTGCCACGATAACTGTAATATCTATGGGGCCACCGATGGCAGATTCAGCCATAATAGAATGCATGGCTAGGGGCGCAGATCGTGGCATACTCATAACTGATAGGGCATTTGCTGGTGCCGATACTTATCCGACAGGCCTAACGCTTGCGGCAACGATATCTAAAATAGGGAACGTTGACATAATATTTGGAGGAGACGAAACAACTGATTCTAGTACAGGTCACGTAGGTCCCGGGGTAGCAGAATTCCTCGGTATAGATCAAATTACATATGCAAAAACAGTAGACTACGAAGATGGATATGTAGTAGCTACTCGTGAACTTGAAGATGGTGACGAAATTGTAAAAGTAAAGCCTCCGGTACTGGTAACTGTACTCTTGAATTCAAATTTACCAAGGCACCAGAGCCTCAGGAAAAAGATAGACGCTTTGAGGAAAGGCGTTGAAAGTTGGGGCGTAAATGAGCTCGGTTTAAAGCCTGAGTGGGTTGGTCTTCGCGGATCTCCTACCATAGTAAGATCTATGAAGACAATAAAGGAGATTGAGCATATGAAGAAGAAGATAGATATAGATCACCTTGGCGATATGGTTAAGGAACTTGTTGACAAGGGTCTAATAAAGGCAGGTGGTTCCCAATGACTGGACTCATAAATGCTATACCTGCAACAAACAAGGACGAATATAAGAATGTTGGAGTATATATAGAGCATAGGGGAGACGAATTAAAAAGGCCTTCCATAGAAATGATAGGCATAGGGAAGCAGCTTGCAAGGAAGGTAAACGAAAAGCTTATCTGCGTAGTTATTGGCGATAAGGTAGATGGCATTGCCAAGGAAGTTGGAGAATATGGCTGTGATATAGTGCTGGCTGCTGAATCTCCAGAACTAGCCGAATATAGGACTATGCCCTACGCTGAGATAATCGGCGGCTATATTCAGGAATATAAGCCGAATATATTCCTGCTTGCCGCAACTAGGAACGGCAGAGACTTGGCTTCAAGGATAGCGGTTAAGTCCAGGACAGGTATAACAGCAGACTGTACCGTACTTGATATAGATGAAAACAGAACTCTTCTTGCAAACAGGCCTACGTATGGTGAGAGTACTCTAGCAGAGATACTATGCAGGAACCACAGACCACAAATGGCTACTGCGAGGCCGGGCATATTTCCGCCTGCAGAGAAGGAAAAAGACCATAAATACGAGGTAATTAAAAAGAAAGTTGACGTAGACAAGAAACTTCTCGGAAAGCAGATACTCAAATTCATCCCAAGAAAATCAACAGACCTTACTAGTGCGAAGATCGTCGTAGCTGGAGGCCTGGGGCTTGGCGGGCCTGATGGCTTTAAGATGCTTGAGGAACTTGCGAATCTCATTGGAGGCGCCGTAGGTTCATCAAGGCCGCCGGTTGATCTTGGCTGGATAACAAGGGATCACCAGGTCGGGCAGACAGGCCAGTCGGTGAGGCCTGACCTATACATAGCGGTAGGCATATCTGGAAAGCCGCAGCACATAGCCGGAATGAAATTTTCCAAGGTTATAGTATCCATAAACAAAGATCCAAACGCTGAAATCACGAAATACTCAGACTATATAATCACCGAAGACTACAGAAAGGTGATTCCTGCCCTAATAGATGCAATAAAGAATTCCAAAAAGGCCCAGGCACCTGTTCAAAAGGCCTGACCTACCGACCTTTTTTCTATTTCATTTTTTATAATTTCAAGGAACTCGTTCATGCCGTAGGTCTTTGATTTGCCTGCTCTGTTTCTCACCGTTACTGTATTATCCTGTTCCTCCTTCGCCCCTACTACTACTATGTACGATGGACGCTGGTCATGTATCATTTTTATCTTTTTGCTCACTGTATCAGGGCCGTCGTCAACTACACTCCTTATACCCGCATCAAGGAGACTCTTGTTAACTTTCCTGGCATACTCTGCATTGGCCGTGCCCACAGGTATGACGTAGGTCTGTATCGGTGTTAGCCAAGTCGGCAATTTACCAGCAAAATGCTCAAGCAGTATTGCCATGAAGCGTTCATAGCTGCCGTATATTGCCCTATGTATGATCACGACCCTCTCTTCCTTCCCCTCACTGTTGGTATACGTAAGACCAAAATTTATTGGCATAAAGAAATCGACCTGTATTGTGGAAAGCTGCCACATTCGGCCTAGCGCATCTTTAACATGAACATCTATTTTTGGGCCGTAAAACGCGGCTTCTCCAGGGTATTCCTTATACGTAATTCCCATACTATCCATTGCCTGCCTAAGTTGTTCAGTAGCGTTGTCCCAGGTAGAAAAATCAGGATCCATATTATGTGAATGGCATACCGGGCATTCTATATCGGTACCGCGCAGACCCTCGACTCTATTGCCACAATCTTTGCAAACATAACTTAAAAGATAATTTTCCGGGTGTTCCTTGTCTATTACGCTTAGATCAAAGGCCATTTCTATGTTTCCGAATACAGTAGTAAAGGTCTCCCTGACCATGCCAAGCAGAGTCTTTATCTCACCTACTATTTGATCCATCCTTATGAATTCGTGACCATCATCTTGGGTAAATGCCCTAGGCCTGGTGAGACCACCAACTTCTCCGGACTTCTCGTACCTGTAAACAGTACCCGGCTCTGAGTACTTAACCGGAAGGTCTCTGTAGCTGTACTTTCTCCTTGCAAATATTGCTATATGGCCCGGGCAGTTCATTGGCTTTATGCCATAACTGTCTCCGTCCGGCAATACAAACAAATACATGTTCGGTTTGTACTTTGCATAGTGCCCAGACTGCTTCCATATAGTATCTTTAAACACATGGGGAGTCCAAACGTCAGTCCAGCCGTTCTTTCCATTTACGTAATCCATGTACTTTATGAGTTCTTTCCTAATTATCTGGCCGTTCGGCGTGTACATAGGAAATCCGGGTGCCCATTCAGAGTTAAAAACGGCAAGGTCCATCTCAGCTATTATTTTTCTGTGATCTCTCTTCTTTGCCTCCTCAAGGTTCTCAAGGTAGCGTCTCAGTGATTTTTCGTCTGGAAATGCAGTTCCGTATATTCTAACAAGGTTTTTACTTTCGTCGTACTTGTATACCGCACTTGCTATTGAGAGCAGCTTAAATGCCTTTATGTATCCGGTTGATGGCACATGTGGACCAAGGCACAGATCTACAAAGTTTCCCTGCTGGTACACGGAGCTTTTTCCTTCCACATTTTCATTTATAATCCTTATTTTGTATGGATTTTTTGAAAAAATCTTCAGCAATTCATCTTTACTGTATATCATTCTCCTTATTGGGACATTCTCCTTAACTATTCTCTTCATCTCTTCTTCTATCTTCGATAAATCTTCTTCGGTAATCGGCTTCATATCAAAATCGTAGTAGAAGCCATTTTCAACTACCGGCCCAGTGTTCGGAAGGGCTTCTGGAAAGAGATTGGTAACAGCATTTGCGAGAAGATGAGCAGCTGAATGCCTTAGTATGTAGAGGCCATCTTCGGAATCTAGGTATACTGGTTGAACGGCCTCGTCTTCTCCCGCAATTTCATCCAGATCGAGAAATTTATCACCTTTTTTTACCGCTATTACCTTCTTATCATTTATGGCATCACGGTACCTCTGTCCTTTCTGTACCCGGATCTCGTTAATTGGCATAATTAGGTAAATGTAAACGGTATAAAAAGATGAAGATTACAAATAATCATTCTCGATTTAGATCATAAAGACAGGGCAAAAAATAGGTGTCATAGAGCTATATCCACAGCATATCCTTTGTTTCTATGTTTCGTGAAGGATTTTGTTTTAGCAAGCACCATTGACACAAAATTAAATGCAATAACTATGAAAATTCCGGTATCGTAAAAAAAAGTTAAAAACGCGCATATTCTGCCGACAGTCCATCACTTAAGATGCATAAGGCAATAAGGAATGCCGCAGGAATTAAAAAAGCAGTTCTTTTATATTTAGATATTTGTTATAAAATATATAAATATTAATTTATCCAGACGGTCTTTATGTTTGTAAACTCTAGCATTCCATATCTGGACAATTCTCTACCAACTCCGCTTTTCTTAACACCGCCGAATGGCAGCCTTGGATCCGATGCAACTATCTTGTTGACAAACACCATTCCGGCCTGTATTTCTGGGATGAGTTTTTCGGCCTCATCAGGATTCCCCCATATCGAAGCCCCTAAACCGAACGGTGTCTCATTGGATATCTCGACTGCTTCTTCCGGTTTGTCAAAGTATTTTACAACCGCTACGGGCCCAAAGATCTCCTCATTATACCTTACGTCAGTCTTTATTATTGTTGGCATTACTATGTTACCCTGATAATCTCCGCCGATTACCAATTCCGATTTTCCTTTGAGATCCGATACCTGCCTTAGTACGGTTTCCTTTTGATCCTGGCTAGAGAGCGGCCCTAGGAATGTATCAGAGTTCAGCGGATCTCCTATTTTTACCCTTGAAAATTCATCCTTTAGCATTTCCACAAATTTCTCCCCGATCTTTCTGTTTACTATGAAACGCTTGGAAGCTATGCAACTTTGGCCATTATTCTGAAGCCTACCAAAAACAGCATTTTTTACAGTATCTTCTAAATTATAATCGTCCAAAACTATAAATGGGTCTGAACCACCAAGCTCCATAACAAACTTCTTTATATTTTTCCCCGCAATCTCTGCTATCCTAGAGCCTGTCGAAGTAGATCCAGTAAAAGACACTCCATCTACTTCTGGTATTACCGAAGAAGCAGTTTCACCAGACGTTATAACGGATCTAAATGCATCTGTATTAAGCAGATCTTGAATTTTAAGGCTTGTTCCAGAAACTATAGAGGCATGTTTGAGTATGACTGTATTTCCAGCTGCCAAGGCAGGAATTGCAGCCCTCATAACCTGCCAGACAGGGAAATTCCAAGGCATTATAATTAGGATAACTCCAATTGGATCGAATCTCACATAACTCTTTCGTGCTTCGGTCTTTACATCTTCGATCGCCAGGAACTTTTCTGCGTTCTCAATTACATAGTCCATTAGCCAAATAGATTTCTTTACCTCGGAGATGCTCTGGGAAATTGGTTTTCCCATTTCCAGGCTCATAAGCTTTGAAAGATCGTCTATTTGAGTTTCAAAATTCTTTTTTGCCGCCTTTATTACCTCTATGCGTTCACCAATATTCTTTCTCCACTTAGCCTGGTACTCTCTTAGATCCTTTATTTTCCTAATCACTTGTTCTTTGTCTTCCTCATTGTAACTGGCTATGACCTCTCCCGTATATGGATTCAAGGTCTTAATCATCTTCCCATCGCTTCCTTGAATAGGAATTCAATATCTGATTTATCAATTTTCTTCGGTGATAAGCCTATAAGCCTCTGCTGAGCCATTGTTCCATCTACCAATTTTTCGATGTCCGAAGATGTAAAGTCTAAATCTGATAAATTGTCTGGAATCTTTAGGGCATGGAGCAGGTCTATGTAGTAGCCGTACAGGGTATCTCCAATGTCTTCCGCACTCATACCTTCTGTATCGTAACCCAGCGCTGTGAGAACATCAGCAAATCTTTCAGGGACAAACTTTGATAGGTACCTAAAAACGTAGGCTGCTGGTATGGCGGTGCTTATTCCATGTGGCGATATTGGATAGCCGAAGTCGTAGTCATCTGGATGCCACTTCTTTATCATTCCGGCAATTGGATAAGCCATCGCATGCGGTATATGGACACCTACATGGCCGAAGCCCATTCCCGCTATGCTTGCCCCCATAGTCATATAATATCTGGCTTCTAGATCAAGCGGATCTGCAAAGGCCCTTCTTAGATACTTGTGCACCCACTCTATGGCCTGCAACCCAAAGAGATCTCCTATTGGCGTACTTCCAGAGTAAACTGGCCTTTCATCAGGTGATGCTACAGGCGGCCTAGCTGTATATGGGTGTGAGGTATAGGATTCTATAGCGTGGTTAAGTACATCTAGGCCTGTCGATGCCGTTACCTTCGGCGGCATGGTTAGAGTATTAACAGGATCAATTATGGCTAGGCTTGGCCTTATGAAGGGATTGCTTATCCCTGTCTTCACATGCAAGCGCTCTACATCAAATATAGTAACGTTAGTTGTCTCGCTCCCAGTTCCGGCCGTAGTAGGTATAGCTATATGTGGGAGAAGGTCCCCCTCTGGAATCATACCCTTTCCTATAGGCTTGTTAATGTAGTCATTGATATCACGGGGATACTTGTAGAGCAGATTGAGTATCTTAGCGGTATCTATTGTAGAGCCTCCTCCAAATGAGATTAAGCCATCTATCTTCTTTCCCTTTATGGCCTCATAGCCTTTTGTTAGATTTTCGTCATCTGGCTCAGTTTTAACCTCATCAAACACTGCATAATTAATACCAGATTCAGAGAGCGATGACAACACATCATGGAATTGCTTTGAGTCTTTCAGTCTGGGCCCAACAACAACCAAAGCGTTTTTGATCTTAAGCCCAACAGCGTCTTTTCCAACTTCTTTCGTAGTATTCATCCCAAACTTTATTTTCGGTACGTTTATGACAAAAGCGGTATCGTTAAAATTCGTCGATATTAGGTAGTTTCCTTCCATAAAGATCACTCCACAAATTTCGGTGCATGTGGATATTTATCCCAAATTCCTGGATCATGGCTTATTATAAGTTTCTGCTTCCTTGCCTTTTCACGTATCTTCATCTTCTTAATATAGGAGTTCCATTCCGTAGCATTAGATAGAAGCCATCCCTTCGCCTCCACATCGTACTCTTTGGGGAGATGTAGGAAATCGCCCGTTAAAGTGTACATGCTACCCTTTTCTGTTTTCACCGTGAGAACTTGATGGCCGGCAGTATGCCCTCCTGTGAACTCAGCATAAACACCATCGACTATCTCGAAGACAGGATCGTCTAAGGGCATCCACGCGGCACCTTTCAAAGGTAAAAGGTCTGAGTAATCATATGCACCACTCTTTCCCTGCCAAATCAATGAAAGAGCACTTTCAAGTTCCTTTTTTTGTACTATTATGGGCACATGCGAGTCCTTAAAGACAGCTGCTTGGCCAATATGATCAAGATGGAGATGTGAAATGACAACGAAATCAATGTCTTCTGGTTTTAGGCCGATAAGCTTAAGCTGGTTCTCTATATGGTTTTGATCATCCATCTTTGTTATTGGAAAAGCCTCCATGAGTCCTCTTTCATGTGTTTTCATAGCATCTGGGGCTATGCCAGTATCGAAAAGTATTCTAGCATCAGGATGATCGATGAGTGCGCCGGTGATCGGTATCTCAACCCAGTCACGCCTAGGGTTCCTTTCACTGTTTGTCATAGCACCGCCCAGCTGCCCTGGCAAAAACCAACCTATGTCGCCTCCGAGCCAACCGTAATCCAACAAGTATATCTTGCTAGCAGGCATATCTGAAATAACGAAAAAGCATATTTTAGCTTTATGGATTTATATATTACAATAATACCACTGGAACATCGCGAAATCACAGTATCCCCGTAAAAATCATTGCATAATCGTATCCATAGGATCATCTTCCATTTATTATTTTGAATTTTGAGACTAAATAAAATATACAAACTAGAACTTCCTCTTAGAATAATGCGTTAATCTCATGCAGGTGTCGGGATTTGGACCCGAGTCGAAAGCTTGGAAGGCTCTCGTGCTACCAGGCTACACCACACCTGCTCCCACCTGTATCATTGCACGAGATATAAAATTTATTGGATTATTAATGGTTTAAGGAATGCCCTACCCAATAGTCGGAGCGTTTTGCGTGATACTTGCATACATGTGGTACGTCATTTCAGAGGTTAAGTTAGCGCCGTTGACATATGTGGACGCATACACACTAACGTAGTAAGTTGAATCATAGTTCAAATTGGTAAGGTTGAAGTAAAGATAGTTGCCGCTTAGATGTGAAGATATAATTGATGGAGGGCCTCCAGCTTCATATTCGACTACTTTAGTAAAATTTACGCCTGAATAAGCAAATACGTAAACTCGAAAACTATCATTTGGTACTGCTATATTGTATACGCCGTTTGAGAAAGGCACCGAAGTCCAGCCGCCATTGCTGAACATTTGGATGTTGGATATTTCAGGACCAGAAACATGGCTGAAAGGAGGATTAAGCACTAATATCCAGAAAACTATCCACGTCAAAAAAAGTTCGCCTATGAAAAGGATCCTATGTGTTGTTTTCTTCGACACCTTTACCCCAAGGCCCTTGAGTATGTATTCCGAAAACACAAGAACAATTAGAAGCAGAAGCACAGAAAAATACCAATAACCGATGAGTTGAAGATAACCGGACAATATACCTATTACTGCCCCAATTATAAATATCATTACTATGGATTTTGCCCGTTCCTTCTCATCAAATAGGAATTGCTTTTCGTCGAATTCTGGAACTTTGACCAATGGCTCTTCTGTATCCTTGGGCATTTGGCAACCCTATTTTTACTTTATTAATGAATTTAACGATCTTACTGGATCTGGACTCTTGACTACGCCAGAAGATACGAGTATTCCTTGTGCCCCTAGATCCAGCGATTTCCTTACGTCCTGCCTGTTTTTTATCCCTGCACCGACAAGCACTGGAACTCCTTCTGTACCGCATATATCAACGATTTCACTTATTATTTCAGGCTTTGCAGTCGATACGGACACGTTTCCGCCAATTAACTCTTTAGGTTCATAGGCTATGAACGACGGCTTAAGTGCAGAATACCTTTTTGCTTCTTCCATTGACTCAACGCAAAGGGCTATTTCAAACCCTAGCATCTGCGCTTTCTTTACCGTTGAAATGATCTTGTCCTCACCCAATCGCCTCTCTGAATGATTAAGCAAGGAACCTATTATACCGTAATTCATAAGCGATTCTATAGCTATGTGGCCTGTGTACGGACCATATCCCACATCATCCACGTGCTGCGAAAAAAACTCAACATTCCTAAATTCATGCGCATTATGCAGATCTAAAATAGCAGGTGCAATTATCAAACGGACACTGTCGTATTTTGGCAGTTTGGAAACAAATTCTACAAAATTCTTCCCATTAGCTTCTGCATAATTTTTCAAATTAACTATTACAGTAAACATTGAAAACGTATGTCGACGTATTTCAAACATTTTTCTGATTCCTGCGTAGAGGATAAACTAAAATAATATCATCCATCAATGAATCGCGCTGAATATCATTAGTCCTCGCCCTCAAGGTAGTAAAAGTCCCCTATCATTGCCCTTACCTCTTTTTCAGGCAAAGAGAATCGCCTTACTTTAACGTTGCTTTCTAGGAGCATAAGTTCAGCAAGTTCGTCGGGATATCCTTCTGCGTAGACAATTTCCTTTATTTGTGCGTTCATGATCATTTTAGAGCACACTACACACGGGTGGGTAGTAACATAAATTGTTGAATCCTTTATACTCACACCGTGAACAGCTGCTTGAATTATTGCGTTCTGTTCGGCATGCAGGCCGCGGCAGAGTTCATGGCGCTCTCCCGATGGTATCTTTAGGTCTTCCCTTATACAGCCGACTACGTCGCAGTGCGCTGTCCCTGAGGGTGGGCCATTGTACCCTGTGGCGAGCACGTTCTTGTCCTTGACTATAACGGCACCAACCTTGCGCCTTATGCAGTTAGTCCTAGATGCAGCTAAATAAGCCATCCTCATAAAGTATTCGTCCCAAGATGGTCTCTTTACAAGCTCCACATTCTCACAGCCATCATTTAGATATAAATGTTTTCTACAAAAATAGAAAAAAATTACTGCCTTAAGGAAACAAAAAGAACTATGAATGACGCTAACCCAATTGAATTGATCAGTATTAACGGTACAGAAACTGATGCCCCAACAAAGTGTGAAAAGTTATAGTAGTAATAAACGGACAAAATGGACTGCAATAAAAATAAGGTGGAAAATAACACGATGGGCAAGAGGAATTTCGACTTAACAGCAATTATAGTCTTAACATAGAAAGCTATTATAGTTGCAAGAAGAGCAGCTTCGATAAGTATTATTATTATGTTAGTTAGCCAGAATATGCCCATCGTTTTCACCAATCATAAAAAATATAAAAATTTATTTAATTACACCTTGTTCAGTGGGCCAGGAGCTCCGCCCAGCACGTTGAAGACTTCACTAACTATCTCGAACTGGAATTGCCCGGTCTTTACGTTGAATCCCATATTCTGATATACGATTTGGTATGAAACGTTGATGTAGTCGAAGGTTGTCGCGTTCTTCTGCACTACAAATTGTACTGTTGCATTAACGTATGCCATGTCTCCCTTCATAGCTACAGTCGGTGGCTCCTCGGCATAGAACCATACTGCAATCCAAGCCTTGAAGAATTTGTTCCAGACTGCGCTTATGTTAGAATATCCCTGGTAAGTTCCATTGAGCGTGCTGTTCACCCAATAGAGCGTCGCGCTGTCGTTATACTGTTCCATCACGGACGTTAAGTTTTCAATTGCTATATTGTTCCAGTGGCTGAATGCAAGTGCAAGCACCTGATTGTACATATCCTGATTTTCATTGGTTGATATGTATCCTGTACCTACGATGTGCCAAGTCTCGCCAACGATTTTGTATTGGCCCATTTCCTTGTAATAGTTGAGCGTATAGCTAATATTCAGGTATTCTACCGTATTATTCGCAGATGTAGGCGTAACTATAAACTGATTCATTGATGTGACCGTAGCTGTTTTTCCAATAACAGAAACAGATGGCGGCGTCACAGTATAGAACCAGACGGCGGACCATAGGCCAAAGAATTTGCCCCATGTACCTATTATGCTTGATACCCCTGAATACGTTCCAGTAAGTGGGCCGCCGATCCAGTCTAATGTGGCGTTAGACGCGTACTCAGGCTGAAGGAGGCTTGTGTTTTCTATGGCTATGTAGTCCCAGTGTTCCATTGCCTGTGCTTCTACCTCTTGTGTGAGAACTGCTGATGGTACACTTGCTAAAATGCCCGCACCTGTTATGTGCCATACCTCATGGGTAATGTAGAACTGCCCGCCTGATTTCATGAAGTCAAGAGTATATGACACATTAATGTACTCAACCGTGTTGTTAACGTTAAATGGTGTTACAATAAATTGCACTGGTGCAGTGACCTGTGCGGTATCGCCACTCGTTGTTACTACTGGCGGGTTAGAGGTATAGAGCCATACTGCAGACCATAGGCCAAAGAACTTATTCCAAGTTGAATCTATAGCAGACAGCCCAGTATACGTGCCGCTTAGCGGACCGCCTATCCACTGTAGAGTAGCGTTAGACAAATACTGCGAAGAGACAAGTGTGGTATTTTCTATTGCAATGTTGTTCCAATGTTCAAAAGCATCTCCAAGCACGGCATTTGGTTTGTAATCTTGCGCATTCGCCTGCGCTGTGCTGTACGCAGACGAAGTCTTAGAGTTCTGATAGTAGGAATAGCCAAAAGCACCTGCAAAAACTATTACAAGTGCTATGGCTACGCCAAGAGCTACCTTTAGAGTATCCATATATGCTTATTATAGACTTAGTACAAGTGAATTTTTCAAAATTATTTGCAAATTATGTGCAAATCTTTTGCATTTTGCGCATAGAAAAGGATTTCCTTATATTCATACAGATAAAATAATATTCTTTGCTCTACCATTTTTGGCCAGTTATCTTTTCAAACATCATTCTGTATAGATCGGACACTTTCGATACCATATCATCGGAGAGTGCGGGTATATCTGGTTCTGGTAGCCCATTCTCCCTGGCATAGTATAGTTTATCGTGGTACCCTATAGATCTATAGTACTGCCTTACCATTTCCTTGCTGAGCTCAACCACCCTGCCGTTATCATATTCTTTCTCGTCCCAGAACCTGTCTTCATCTGCTGTGCCAAAGGTGTCAACTACAACTATCCTTCTTTCTCGGTCTAGAGCTATTTCTTTCTTTCCATCTGCATGTATGAGTCCTCTTTTTGATACTTCCATATCAATTCTTCGATCTATCTTGAACACTGCCTCCATTATTTCGCAGTAATCTTCTAAAGTTAAGCCGCCTATTTCCATAGCTTCCTTTTTTGTGAGCAATCGATCGGTCTCTTCCCTCTTGGTTGTAGCCTCGAATATAGGATCTATTAATTTTTCACCGTATTCAGGTACATGCTTTAGGCCTATGTCCATTGGCTTAACTTTGCCCTCCTTTATTCTATCATAAAGAGAGCCGGCTACATAGTACCTTGTTATAAACTCAAGGGGAATTACGTAATTGCTTGATCCTAAGCTAACTTTATTCGGGACCGCAAACTTCCGAACGCGCATTGTCCTATTATCGATCAATTCGATGAAGTGGGACTTCATTCCATAAGATTCTATGAGCTGAAACCAGAATGCAGAAGTCCTGCAAAGTGATTCTCCCTTGTTGTCTATTTCGTTTGGTATAATCTTATCGAATACAGATATCCTGTTTGAAAATTTGAATACAAGCGTGTCACCGTCATCGTACACATCCTTTACTTTTCCTGTAGTAAGTAACTTCATATTGGCATATTATCGCCGAGAATAATAAGCTTAGCAGTTGTTTTGGGTTTAAGACTTTATACTACATACTACTCATGTGACCAATGAATGCCTTTTTAAAGGCTCTTCATGGGCTCGACCACGATTATATTCCAGTATGGTTCATGAGACAGGCTGGTAGGTATTTGAATGTTTACAAAGATTATAGAAAAAAACTTGGGCTGGAAGGCATGATGACAGACGCCGATGTTATAGTTAAAATTACACACTCTCCTGTAGATATGATCGGAGTGGATGCTGCTATAATCTTTGCTGATATAACTACACCTCTACCAGGTCTTGGTTTCAAGGTTAGGTTCGAAGATAATGTAGGCCCTATTGTGCTGAACAATTTAAGCGATAACGGGTTTTCCGGAATTAATGAATTCGATGAAGCAAGTTTTAATCATCCTGTATTGAAAGCAATATCTATGTACAGAGAGATGTACAGAGAACCTTTGATTGGTTTCTGTGGGTCTCCAGTTACACTTCTCTCTTATCTTATAGCCGGATCTTTTGACAAAGATTTGGCCAAGACGAAGCGGCTTATGCTTACAGATCCCTCAAAATACAAAGAAATATCAACCTTGCTTACAGATGCCTCCGTAAAGTACGCAAAGCTGCAAATTAAAAAGGGCGTGGATGCCTTTCAATTGTTCGACAGCTGGGCAGGATATCTTTCCCCACGCCAGTATAAAGAATTCGCCGTTCCATACATAAACGACATACTAAGTGAAATCGCAGGGAAGGTACCGACCATATATTTCAGTACAATGACATCCTCTTTCGTATTTCAATCCGGCATCATTTCCGATTTCATTTCAGTTGACTGGAGAGTAGAAATGGATAAAGTAGTAAAAGAATCAGGCGACTATGGGCTCCAAGGGAATCTAGATCCATTTATAGTCAACTATGATTATGCATTTGCAGAATCCGAACATATAATAAATGCCGTGAAAGGAAATAATAGATACATATTCAATACAGGGCACGGCATACTGCCTGATACAGATCCAAAAAGGTTAATAGAAATTGTAAAATACGTCCACAGCGTGAATCTATGAAAACAGCAGTTCTGCTTCTCTCCTACGGAAGCCCTGAGAAAATGTCAGATATTGATGAATACCTTTCAAAAATTTTCGGAGGAAAGCCTGTTCCAAAGGGCGTTGCAGAAGAGAATTACAGGAAATACGAAATGTTCGGCGGACTCTCACCGTCAAACAGGATAATTCAGAGCATTAGGGATAGGCTTCAGAAAAGGTTCGATCAAAGCGGGGATGTGGATGTATTCACAGCCTTCAAGCATTGGTATCCCTCCATCGGAGAGGTTGTTCCAGATCTGAAAGGTTACGACAACATAGTTTCTATCCCACTTTTTTCCTTTTTTTCAGAAAATGTAAAAGCGAGTTATTATAAGCCCCTTGCCGAAGCACTTGAGAAAAATGACATACGAACTAAGATGGAGTTTGTTAACGGCATAAGCAATTACGATCTCTTCATCCCAATGTGGATACATCTAATAGAAGAGAAAGAAAAAGGTGATTCATTCTATCTCTTCGATGCACATAGTCTCCCGCATCCTGAAAACGAAGAGGATTATCTCTTCTGGCTCAGGTACTCGACGTACAAGATAACCCAGATAATGGGCCTTCGCTCTTCTGACTTTGGATTTCAGGGAGGCCATGAAGGATGGCTAGGCCCGAGTATATACAACGTCTACAGAAAGGCCAAGGAGAAGAAGATAATTGCTGTTCCCATATCCTTCCTCTACGACCACTTAGAGATTCTATACGATCTGGATTATGAATTCAGGAAAAAGATCGAGGAAGACGGCTATTCTTATGAAAGAGTGCCAATGCCAAACGATTCAGCTATCTTCATAACTCTGCTCGAGAGGATAGTTTCATCATCTATAACTCACCTTAGCGGGGAATTAATTGGAAACGGAAAAGAAAAGAGTGAAAACTTCATTTAAATAGCACGATTTGGATCATATATTTGACAACTGACGAATTTGAAATAGACGAAATATATTTTAAATCCGTGGGTATAACTTCATTATGATAGGTGCAGTGATAGAGGCAGGTGTTGGGATTACCGCTGCACTCATATCACTGATCGAGGATAAGCAAAACTTCCTTAAAAAGTATGAAGTTTCTTTAATAATACTTCCAATACTTGTGATATTTTTTCACTCCATGCTTATAGTGCCAATATACGTTTTTTCAATAATATCAGGTACTTACCTATACAGCAAGAAGTTCTATTATCCATTCCTTTTGCTATTCGTGTCTGTATTCCTTATCTATATAGTTTATGGGATAAACTACCCATGGAAATCCACAGACATCGCGATCTCAGCAGGCATGATCGTTGTAATGGTTTTTGATAGCAGGGAAAAGGAATACGTAAAGCAAAACGAGATGAACAGGGGAACGGATAGGAAAAAGGAGATCAGAAGGGACTACGTTCAAATACTTGCAGGTGCAGTTATAATTCTTCTGATATATTATTACGGAATAGACGTATCGCGAATACTTGTCACATTCGGTTCTCTCGTTTTATACGTTACAGGAAATTTTCTTGCAGGGCGACCGGATCTCTTGCTTGGAAAGCTCCTTAATAGCCTTGAAAGGAGCAGTACAAAACTGGGGATCGGATCGCTCTGGTTCGCATCAGGCATACTCATAGCATATAGTCTTCACGACAGCACAGCTGTTGTGATGATGATAGTATTCTCCATAGCTGTAGGAGATTCTCTGGCAACAATAATAGGGACTTCAGTATCGAGCCCAAAGCTTCCTATAAACAGAAAAAAGAGTGCTGCTGGATCGATCGCTTTCTTTGCTGCTTCCGCAGCCTTTGCCATCTTTGTCCTAGGTTATGCCGGCCTCTTCTACGCTGCTGTAGCAACCATTACTGAGGCAGTTTCTGGATTTCCTTTGGACGATAATCTCACTGTCCCGTTCATCCTTTCAATTTTAGCTTATGTATCAAAAATGTTATGACAGCATCGATCTCTATCCGCTACAAAATAAAATGGGATTTATGTTAAGCCAAACAATAATATCTTTATCTTCAGTTAAAAGGAATCTCAAAAAATTGATGATAAAAGGCGACTACCTATATTTGCTATAATCGTATATGAGATTTATCAGTTTTTTCTGCGTATCGTAGTCTATTACGCCTTCTTGGTACTTTCTACCAATAAACTCCTTTGCTTCCTTTATCCCTTTTTTGGATGCCAACGAATAGATGGTGCCTCTTATAGCCCCCCTGACACTGTCTGGAAGGCCCTCGACCGTTTTGCCGAGCATGTATCCAAACTCTTCGCTTCTACTCATATCCAATTTCTTTTCTCTTTTCTGGAACTCCCCCCTATCAGAGAATCCTCTCTTTTCAAACTGTTGTCTTTTCATGTTGCTTTATATTCCTAATTTTATACTGTATTTATACTTTTTTATGAGGCGGATATTGAACATCGATTTCATTCGTATAAGGTAAAGAGCTTTTGGTCCCTCATGCCGTCAAATATTCCCAAGCGAACCCCGCTATCAATCCATCCATAGGAATAATTAAGGGATGCGAAGGCGTTTATGATATCTCCCTTTGCATAAAAAAACTTGGCATCTTCGAAATAGCTCTTAATCATTTTAAAGCTATCTTCTGCGAATTTCCTTAGAAAAGACCTTTCCGGAACAGCTATACTGAGTTTTGAGAGAGCAGCTTCTTCAACCTCTATATAATGTTTTACCTTTGCAATAAGTTCATCTTCAATCAAGGGAAACACCCTCAGATCTTTTCTTGAAGAACCCGCTGTTTTTCAGATTCCATAAATTCAGACATTTTGGCCATAAGATCGGGATATTTTATTGACAGTATTCGAATTGCCAACAGAGCTGCATTCTTCGAATTGCCAATAGCAACAGTAGCTACTGGCACACCAGAAGGCATTTGCACTATTGATAGCAGGGAATCCATCCCTCCTAGGTTTTTCGTAGGAACTGGCACTCCAATCACCGGCAATGGAGTCATCGCAGCAACCATGCCAGGCAGGTGTGCAGCTCCGCCTGCTCCAGCTATTATAGCTTCTATTCCAGAGGAAGCTGCCTCCTTTGCAAACTGCATCATAAACTCTGGAGTCCTATGTGCAGAGACCACTTTCGAGATTACATCTACACCGAACTCGTTGAGTGTATCTATGGCGGCTTTCATTACTTCGTAATCGCTTGAACTCCCCATGATTACTGCAACCTTTGGCATGAATCGCAAATCTCTCAACCACTAGTTAAGTTTTGTCCTTAATCTCTTTAGTATTATCGCTGATACCATACTCATCGAGATATTCTTTTAACTCTTCTGATGAGCTGATGACTGCGGTTGAAGCTTTCCTTATCCTATTCATTATTGCAAGGCCTATACCTTTCTCTTCAAATGGGATAATGACGCCGTAATTGTAGCTACTATCGTCTAATTCGATAAAGCTCGAGAATAGGTTGTGCGCAACTGAATAGAGGTCGGAATCTCTGCCTACTATAATCTTATTCGTGCTTATCCCTTGAGATACCTCTTCTGTACACATCAATACACCATTGTTTGGTAGCTCTTCTTTAAGAGATTCAACAACTTCCCTATCTTTACACAGAAATATCTTCTTGTTAGGGGAATAGTGCCTATACTTCATGCCGGGTGTTATAGCAACCTTTGCCTCTGCCTTGCCCAGCGCAACCTTATCAACTGTTATTTTACCAAATAAAGGTTCTAGATCTTCTACAGAAAATGCCCCTGGCCTAAGCAACCTTACAGGATCCTGCGTTAGATCTATTATTGTGGATTCTATTCCGAATTTGACTTTTCCGGCATCTATAATAACATCGACCCTGCCATCAAGAAATCTTATGGCATCCTTCGAATCAGTTATACTAGGTTTTGTCGATATATTGGCAGAAGGAGCTGCTATAGGACCGGCCATATCGATTAGGTTCCTAGCTATACTATCATCGGGCATCCTTATTGCGACAGTAGGAAGCTTCGCCGTCACCGTATCCGGAATACCGTTGGCTTTCTCGACAACTACGGTAAGTGGGCCTGGCCAAAGCTCTTTTAAAATAGCTTTATACTCTTCTTTAACATTTTTTGAGAAATTTTCCAACTGATCCATATCTGAAATGTGAACTATCAAAGGGTTATCAGACGGCCTACCCTTTGCAATAAAAATTTTTTTACAAGCCTCATCATTCATCGCATTTGCACCTAGGCCGTAAACTGTTTCGGTAGGAAATACGACCGTGCCCCCATGCTTTAGAGCTTCAACAGCATAGTACAGATCATCCTTGGAATAAGAGTTTCGGTCAATGTGGATTACCCTTGTCATATGCTCCGATATTTATCGTTCATATATATCGGTTATTTGAGCGATCTATTGCGCCAGCGAAAGCCTATGAGCTAACTAACATTTTTATAATTGCAGGTAATCAAAAAATATGGATTTCAGTATAGAAGAATATGATTTGACCTTCGATTTTGACCTCAGTGAGTTCACCTATCGTGGGAAAGAAAAAATAAAACTTTCTGGTGAAGCAAACGAACTCGTACTTGACTCTGTCAGGTTATCCATAGATAGCGTCAAATTGAATGGGTCAGCCGTTGATTTTGATGTTAACGACAAGGCGCTCAGAATAGAAAGCAGAATTAAGAGTGGAGATGTAGTAGATATCGACTTTCATGCAAAGGTAAGCGACACACTAATGGGATTATACCTTTCGAAGACAAGAGAAGGTACCATGATAACTACACAGTTCGAATCAACAGGCGCTAGGATGGCTTTTCCCTGTATTGATCATCCTGCCTACAAGGCAGTCTTCTCAATAACTCTTGTAATAGACAAAGACTACGATGCAATATCGAACATGCCTGTAAAGAAGGTAGAGACATCTGACAGGAAGATAGTGGAGTTTGAGAAGACTCCAAGGATGTCAACCTATCTGCTGTACATAGGTGTTGGAAAGTTCAAGTATGCATCAGAACGTTACAAGGACAGGGAGATAATACTTGCATCCCTTAAGGACATTAAGTCGAAGTATCCAATCGATATAGCTAAAAGGTCAATAGAGTTCTACGAAGGTTACTTCGGAATACCCTATGCACTGCCAAAGATGCACCTGATATCAGTTCCGGAATTCGGAGCAGGTGCAATGGAGAACTGGGGTGCAATAACATTTAGAGAGATCGCACTTATGGCGACTGAAGATTCTGGATCCCTTATGAAGCAAAATGCAGCCATAACCATTGCCCACGAAATAGCCCACCAGTGGTTCGGAGATCTCGTCACAATGAAGTGGTGGAACGATCTGTGGCTGAATGAGAGTTTTGCAACATTCATGAGTTATAAGACGGTCGATTCGTTCAGCAAACAGTGGGACGTATTTTCCGATTTCATAAAGAGCGAGACTGGCGGCGCACTTCGCTCAGATTCTCTCAAGAATACGCACCCTATAGAGGTTGATGTAAAGGATCCTGATGAGATATCGCAGATATTTGATGAGATAAGCTATGGAAAGGGTGCGTCAATACTCAGGATGATAGAAGACTATGTTGGTGCTGAAGACTTCAGGAAGGGCATATCGAAATACCTAAAAGAACATGCATATGGAAACGCAGAAGGCTCTGATCTATGGAATGCAATAGAAACAGAATCAGGAAAACCAGTGAACAGGATAATGGAGGCATGGATAACAAAGGCAGGCTATCCAGTATTAAAGGTAAACAAAGACGGTAATAGGATAAGGCTAACGCAGGAACAGTTTTACCTGGACGGGACAAGTGGAAACACGGAGTGGCCAATACCGCTCACCATAATAACAAAAAAAGGCAAGGTATCTATGCTAATGGAGGATGAAGTGTACATAGACGAAATGCTCAAACTAAACGCAAACAACAGCGGCTTCTACAGGGTTATGTATGACAATGATACTTTCAACACGGTTATAAGTAGCTTAGACAAATTCTCAAATCTCGACAAATGGGGCCTCTTAAACGATATGTATGCTTTCTTAGTATCCGGCAGGCTCTCAGTCAACGAATATGTGGAAAGGATAAAGAACTTCCTAAATGATGAAGATCACCTGGTTGTTGAAGAAATAGCTTCTCAGCTTACCTCCCTATATCTGATAAAACCATCCTCTCAAGTGGTTTATCAGCTTGCCAAGGACTATCTTAGGAATCAAGTTCAGAGACTTGGAACGAAAAAGAAAGGTGAAGACGACAAGATCTCTAAGCTAAGGGGTATAGTTTACCAGGACCTCGTAACTGTGGATGAGGATTTTGCAAAGGAGCTTTCTCCGCAGTTCGCCAGCCTGAGTGAGGATCCCGATCTTGCCTTGGCAAAAGCAGTAGCTAAAGCGAGAACAGATGGCCTAAATGAACTCATTGACGCTGCAAACAAGTATACAGACGATGAAATAAGGGTAAGAGTGATAGCTGCCATGGGTTGGTGCAGCAAGGACCAGCTCTCCACAATATTCAGTCTTATCGACAACGGCACCATTAAAAAACAAGACATGCTATATGTATTTTCTTTCGTGGTTACAAATCCGTCAGGAAGAGATTTCTTCTTCCAAAATATTGACAAAATCGTCTCGCTGATGGAACATGCGTTCGAAGGAACAGGTTACACAAGTAGGATACTTGAGGGTTCCATTCCGTATATAGGTCTCGAAAAGTATGAAGAAATCAAAGCTAAAGCCAGCCAGATCAGAAGCCCAAGCTACAATGTTGGAATAGATAAAGGGCTCGAAACTCTTGAAATAATAAGAAAGTTATATAATAAATTATGAAAATATTAAAAAATTATGCTTTTTCTTTAGATATATTTGGCTGTTTATGCATCGCATAGACTATTGCGGTTCCAATCACTACAACTACAAGGTTTATAACTAGTGCAGTTAAACCGACAAATATTAAACCGAAAGCAGATGGCATGAGGGTCGTCTTAATAATTGAATAATGCAAGTATACAAAATTTGAGTATATTTCGAAGTAGACACCGGATGCTATTCCCGCTAGCCATCCAGCTGCAATAGCGTATTTTTCAAGGTGCTTTACATACATACCAAGGAATACTGCCGGGAGAGTCTGCAGTATTATTATGCCGCCTATAAGCTGCAAACTGATAGCGTATGTTTCAGGCACTATGAAGACGAAGCCAAGTGCGAGAAGCTGGAAAAATACCATGGACAGTTTGGCTATAAACGTCTCCCTTTTCTCCTCTAAGTTTCGATTTACATATCTTATAACATTCCTTGTTAGTAGTGTTGCCTGCGACATAGACATTATAGCGGCCGGAACAAGCCCGCCTATGAATATGCCAAGGAATGCAAAACCAGTAAACCACTGCGGTGTTACACTTGCTATTATTGTTGGCACAACCAAGGCACCCTGGATGGAAGACGGATATATTTTGAGAGCAGATTCAGCTGCAGGTATTCCGTATACGATGACACCAAACAACGCCAGGAATGCCAGTCCTATCCCGTATATTGGCAAAAGCGCGGTGCTTAGCCTGAGTTTTTTGGCTGACATTGAACTTAAGCTTCCATTTATTGCATGCGGGTAAAGGTAAAGGGCAGCTGCACTCATCAGAAACAGAGACCAGTAAGCGTTGTACAATTTAGGAGGCAGATCAGCGTATACCGGCTTTACAGTAAATGCAGTTGTAAAAGCACTGTGGTAGGCTACGAGAGCTACCACAATCACGACTATCACTGTGGTAAATATTATTATGTCTTTCATCACAGCTGTCAAAGACGCACCTCGAAGACCACTTGTATAGGTGAATGCTATAAGCGCAAGAAAAGCCAGCACCAGTGCTATGTTACTGATCAAAGTGACGTTGCCGCCGACAGGATGAAGTAGAGCAGTAAGTATGGCTCTCATACCGACTATTTGCAGGGCTATATAAGGTAGCTCAGCAACGATTCCTGTTAGTGCTATAACTATTGCCAGCGATTCGCTATTGAACCTGTCTTTTACGAAATCTCCTGCAGTCACATAGCCTTTTTCCTTCGCTATTGCCCACAGTTTCGGCATTGTGAGCATGGCTATCGCGAAAGCCAAAGACACATAAGGTACTGCGAAGAAATAGACACTTCCAACCGAGTACATTGAAGACGGCACAGCAATGAAAGTATAAGCTGTATACAGATCAGCTCCCACAAGGAACCACACCAGAAAAGTGCCAAGTCGCCTGCCGCCGAGTGCCCACTCAGGCAGCTGATTCAGATTTCCCTTCCTGAAATTCTTTGCGAGAAACCCAATCGCTATGAAGACAATAAAGAAAACCAGGAACACTGAAATTTCAACTGTATCGATCACTCCTTCACCCCTTTATCTATTATGTAAGCAGCTATGCCAAAGAGAAGTGCAGATATAGCAAGCCAAAGCGTCTGGTACCAATAGAAAAATGAGAGACCACCTATTGCTGGATTCACCCTATTGTATGTAGGTATCGCAAAATATGCGACAAACGGGATGATCAGCAATATCCCGACAATAATGTCTTTAGTGTTCATTGATAGCTAATGATCTGGGCAATATTTAAATTTTTTTAAATCAATTTAATACATTATTTATACTATAAAGGTTTTATTGAAAAATTAATTGCAACTCATTTACCCCTTCTTCTATTTCGAATAAGTTATCTTCTATGTACTTAGTATTTCCGTTTATAGTAATGCCCTTAACGTAAACTCCGTGGAATTTAATTGTAACCGCTTTGATGCTACTTCCACGATGTATATTTATTTTTCCGTCTTTTGATACAGAAATATCGAGTTCTGAGTCTTCTCCTCCAGCATCTATGTAAATTTTTGCAGATTCTCCCTCTTCGGAATGGAATACGTGCAGGATTAATTTCCCCTCATCCCTTGCTATTATTGATCCGGATCTAATGTATATAGGTATCATGTTAAGAGGCGCTTCTACCTTAATTTCACCAAATACCTTTTCATCACTGTATAGGTTATACCATAATCCGGGTGGAAGCTTAACTATCCTCGAAGTTGAATGCTCTGAAAAAATAGGTGCTACAAGTATGGAATCGCCAAAGAGATATTCATCATCGACAAGAAGCATATCCGGATTGCTACTATACCAGTATACTGGTCTGATCATAGGTATCCCAGTAATGGATGAAGATATAGCCTCACTGTATATCTGGGGGAGGAATGAGTGCCTAAGTTTAATTATGTCTCTGATTATTCCCAAGTACTTTTCTCCAAACTCCCACGGTTCTCTCCTCTTTGACTTTTTATTGGAATGAACGCGGAATAACGGGTAAAAAATCGCTGACTGCAGCCATCTAATAAATAGTTCAGCGTCAGGAGATCCAACAAAACCACCAATATCGCAGCCAGTTAGTGAAATTCCAGAAGCTGACATGTGAAGTATAGTAAGCAGGTTTTGCTTCATCTCTTTCCAGCTGGTTTCAGTATCACCGGTCCAAATCCATGCGTACCTGCTTATTCCAGCCCAACCGGATCGTGAAAGTATGAATGGTCTTTCCGTTTTGGATAAGTGGTCATACGCGGCCTTATCCATATAGTAACCGAAGAGATTATGGACTTCGCTGTGAGAGCCATTAGATTGCGCCGCTGATAGTGCCATACTGTTGTCACCCCAGGCCACGAATATGGCAGGCTCGTTCATGTCGTGCCAAAATCCGGATACACCGTTCTTTTTCATGAAGTCGTATTTTTTTCCCCACCACTCCCTTACATCATTGCGAGAAAAATCAGGAAAAGCTGCCATCAACGGCCAAACGGGTGCATAGAATATATTTCCGTCAGGGTATTTTATGAAATAACCATTTTTAACAGCTTCGTCATATATTGTGTATCCTGGTTCCATCTTGACGTTTGGTTCCATTATCGTTATCAGACGGACTCCCCTTTCTCCCAAGTATTTCGTTAGATCTTTCACGTCCCAGAATCTATCGGAATTAAAGGTGAAAACCTTGAATTCATCCATGTAATCTATGTCCAAATATATTGCAGACAGGGGTATACCAAGCTCATTAAACCTATCTACTATAGACCTTACCTCTGCAGAGCTCATATAGCTATACCTTGACTGCTGAAACCCGAAAGCCCAGTATGGCGGCCTGTACGGTTTTCCAGTGATTTCTGAGAACTTAGAATATATCGATTTTATATCCCCTGTTATAACATAATATACCATGGGCTTCGATTTGAAATAAAACGTCACTTTATCTTCTCTTGAGAACCCTATATCTACGGTTGCATCTCCTGCATTCTCGAAAAAGATTAGGTACGAAACATCATCATGCAAGTGGAGCAGAACGGGTATATTTAGGTATAATGGATCAGAATCTGGCCCGTATGATCCTTTTGCATCGTGGTTCCAGAGTCTATAAACGTGACCTCTTAGGTTTATTGGTCCAGCCTTCTCGCCTAGGCCAGAAAATAGATCGTCACCGAATATTCTCAGGCTCTGAGACAGGACTTCGTTGAAATCTGGAATATACCCCTGATAAATCAACTTTCCGTCTTGATCTTTCAGATACAATCCATTCTCATCAAGTGAGATGGAATAATTTCCTACAGACACCGTATTATCGTGCAGCTGCAGATCATCAAATTCTATGTTCTCCACGGGAAGTTTCGGGCCGTCTGTCCAGGAAAACTTAAAGACGCCGTCGCCCCTTGCCTCTACCTTAAGGTCATAATTTTCAAAGTGGAAGTATACATATTTATTCGATTTTTCTGCAGATAGAAATCGACCTATTTTTTTCATATTTAATTTTTTATAATAAATAGAGTCGTATCTATCTCTAGTAAGGGAATAGCTAATCCTATCCTTCAGCATTCCGTCTCCAAATGTTTTTAAGAACCCATCAATTTCTTCGAGAAGTTGCATATATATCTGTTGAGTAAACAATAGTAAAATATTAAATTTTTTACCAATCTTAACGGTATTTATTTTGATGTTAATCTTAGGCACCAGTAAATTCTCAATAAACTAATAAAATAATTATAAATAAATGTTAATAGAAATATTTAATATAGGGCCCATTGTTGATGCGGTTCACTAAAAATTTTTTCTAGTTGTTTCAAGATGTATTTCCTTCATTTTTACCCTAGCTTCATGTCTAATCATGTCTATACTGCCAATCTCCCTGTCTTCGACTATAGTAAACGCTCTACCTGCTGCACCCATTCTAGCAGTCCTGCCAACGCGATGTACGTAAACCCTAGGGTCGTCTGGGACATCATAATTTATAATATCTGAAATTCCACCAATATCTAAGCCTCTTGCGGCAACGTTAGTGGCAACGAGAAACCTGCCAAAGTTTTTGAACCTGTAAAGCGCTTTTTCTCTCTGGGCTTGAGTCAAGTCTCCGTGCATTATTACGGCATCTTGCCCGTGATTAATCAGCGCTTCATATATCATGTTGGCGCCTGCCTTAGTTCTAGAGAATATTATTGACTTTTCAGGCTTGTATTTATCGATGTAGGAGAATAGTGTACGGAGCTTTCTTTCCCTCCTGCTTACTGCGTAATTATGATCTATGCCATTTACCGTTACCTCATCCTTTGATAAAAATAATATTTCTTCATTATGCATAAAGCCCTTTGCCAGTTCGATTATTTCTGATGGTATCGTTGCAGAGAAAAGAAATGACTGCCTTTCAACTGGGAGTACATTTATTATCTTCTTAATATCCTCTATAAATCCCATGTCAAGCATTTCATCAGCTTCGTCAAGAACAAAATAGGAGACCTTATCAAAATTTAAGATCCCCCTATCTATAAGATCAAGAGTTCTACCAGGTGTACCGACTATTATATTAGCGCCGCGCAATATCAGTTCAATTTGTTTATTGATTGATACTCCACCGTATACAACAACAGTCCTTATTCCAGATCTTTTGCCTAAAGCCTCAGAAACCTTTGCAACTTGAACCGCCAGCTCCCTTGTTGGTAGAAGAATAAGAGCTCTTATTCCCTTTTCCTTTGCTGTGTTGTTTATTATAGGTATCAAATAAGCAGCCGTCTTTCCAGAGCCTGTCTTTGACCTAACAACTAAGTCAGAGCCTGCAAGAGCAATCGGTATTGCCATAGACTGAACCTCAGTCGGCTCACTATAACCCGTGCCCCTTATACTTTCAATCAATTCATTCCTTAAATTAAATTCTTCGAACCCTTTCATTTCCAACACTGTTTAGTAAAAAATAGATTGCAACATGCTTCTCTATTTTTATTCCATATCGTCATTCTGGTCTTATATAAAAAGATGCCTCGCTTGCTTAGAATTTTTCATTAATTATCTAGTGGCATCGCAATATACAGAGATATATAACATTATAAAACTATTTAATATTTAAAATCACTATATTATAATATCAGAATATAAATACATGATAATTTGAATATTGTCAGGTTAAGCTTATATTAGTTCTACCACTTATTCATTTCGATACTATGGAAAACGAAAATGTCTATTTGGTTGACTTTAAGCGCACAGCCTTTTCGCGCTCCAGGCCTAATGATCCGGAGAGGGATGTCTTTAATTCCTTAAGAATGGACGAAGCAATGGCAAAATTGATAAATATAGTGATCGATGAAACTGGTATAAGACCGGAAGAAATCAATGATGTAATCACAGGATGCGCCCTGCAACAGGATGAGAATTGGACTTATGGCGGAAGGCATCCAATTCTACTAGCCAACCTCCCTGACAATGTTCCTGGAATGGCACTTGACAGAGCATGCTCTTCATCATTGAACGCCATAACAATTGGTGCTATGGAGATAATGACCGGAAATGCAGATATCGTTATGGCTGGCGGATACGAACATATGACCCACGTACCGATGAGCAACAGTCCGTTTCTGAAGCCAAATGTTAAGCTACTTGTCAGGCCAGAATATATGCACTACGATATGAATACGGGTTATTCTATGGGGCTTACTGCTGAAAAACTCGCTTCGCTCCACCACATTGGAAGGGAAGAAATGGATCAGTATGCCCTTAGGAGCCATCAGCTGGCATCTAAGGCCTTGGACGATGGATACTTCAAAGGGGAGATCGTTCCAATGGAAGTCGAGATAGGAGGAGAGACAAAGATAATCGATTCGGATCAGAGTATAAGGAAGAACACGTCGCTAGAGGAGATGCAGAAACTTAGACCTGCATTCAAGGACGATGGTGTAATTACTGCCGGGAATTCTTCCCCGTTAAATGCAGGTGCATCCTTAACACTGCTCATGTCGGAGAAGAAGGTGAAAGAATATGGCCTTAAACCTCTCTCGCGTATAGTGTCATTCGGCTGGGCTGGAGTAGATCCCAGCATAATGGGTGAAGGCCCAGTCCCAGCTACTCAAAAGGCACTTGCCAAGGCAGGAATGAAAGTAGAGGACATAGATTACTGGGAGATCAATGAAGCCTTCGCAGTAGTCGTCCTAAATGCAATGAAGGAGCTCGGAATAGAAGAAAACAAGGTAAACATTCATGGTGGGGGTATATCGATAGGCCATCCGCTTGGTGCAACCGGAGCTAGGATAGCCGGAACGCTGTCTAGAATATTGAACGAAAAGCAAGCTGAGTATGGAGTTGCTACGCTCTGTGTTGGAGGGGGGCAAGGATACTCGGTGATTTTTGAGAGGTATTAATATGAATTTTGAACTTGATGAAAACCTATTAAACTTTAGGAAAAAGATAGAAGAGTTTGCGAAAAGAGAATTTACCGAAGATTTAGCTTCGAAATACGATGAGCAAGAACACTACCCAGAAGATGTCTTTACGAAGATGATGTCCGAAGGAATTTTTGATTACACGAATCCCTGGAACATACTTATGGCGACAGAAGCTTTATGCAAGTACGATGCTGGCATGGGAATATCTATGCTCGTACCATTCTTCGGAAATGAGGTAATTGCACTTTTTGGCAATGATGAACAGAAGAAAAAGTACTTGAGCAGAGTTTTTGCTGGGAAAGCAAAAATGGGCCTAGCTGTTACAGAGCCAGGTGGTGGCAGCGATGTAGCAAACATAAAAACTACCGCTGTAAAAGAGGGAGATCATTATGTACTAAATGGATCAAAGATGTTTATTACAAACGGAGACATAGCGGATTTCTTTGTTCTCCTTGCAAGGACGTCTCAGGAAAAAAAGAAACACCACGGTATGAGTGTATTTATAGTAGAGAGGGACTTTGAAGGCTTTAGATCTAACAAGATAAAGGGTAAACTCGGAGTTAGAGCAACTGATACCGCTGAGCTCACATTGGAAAATGTAAAGGTACCTGAGGAGAACCTGGTTGGTGAACCTGGCAGAGGCTTTTACTATATAATGACGTTCTTTGACATAAGCAGGGCCTATGTTGCTGCACAAGCTCTCGGCATCGCCGAGGGAATACTCGAAAGAACTTTATCCATACTACAGAAGGATGGCCCGCTGACATCTCAGCCTGAAAGAGTGCAGTTTACTATAGCAGATATGGCCACTAGGATTGAGGCAACAAAACTTTTAACTTATGAGGCTGCATCTTACATATTTAACTTCAACCCAAACCCTGCTGTGACGAGCATGGCGAAGGCATACGCCGCCGAAACAGCCGTTTACGTATCAAGAAAGGCTATGGAGGTAACGGGAATCGACGGCCTTACATCTAGCATTGAGAGATCGTTTAGGGATGCTAAAATAATGGAGATATGGGAAGGCACGAGCGAAATAGAAAAGCTTGTAATAGCCAGAATGCTTAAAACAGGTGATGTCCAGTGATGGAAGAGTACGAAATATTACGTAACACTGTTAGAGAGTTCGCCAATAAAGAGATAGAAAACATTTCGAAGGATATCGAGATAAAAGGCATACCTGATACACTTGTCCTCAAACTCGGCGCCCAGGGTTTCCTTGCTGCAACTGCTCCTCAGGAAAAAGGCGGTTCAGGCTTAGACGAATTAGGTTACATAATAGTGCTTGAGGAGCTCTCTAGAGTTTCGCCGTCAGTAGCTATGAAGGTTTTCCTGACCAACTTCTATCTACAGCTAAATCCGGATGACGATGTGAATTATATCGCTTCCGGAAAGAAGAGGGTATCAGTAGCATTCCCAGACTATTATGCCAGGGGAAAATCTGGCAAGGTTGAAGTCTCAGCAGGCAAGATAAATGCTACCAAGGAAAACGTAATAAATGCAAATGTCGAAGCAATAGCATTGACGGATGGTAAAGATGTTTACGCTGTAAGCAAGGAATAAGTACAAAGGAAAAGAGGCATATGGGCATACGTGGCCTTGATCTTTCGGACTTATTCGTGTCTGGTGCTTCATACAAAAGGCTTGGCTCAGAGGAAATGATGAGATCCACATTCCAGAAGCTCGATAGAGAGATAGCTGCAATTTTCCTTGGCTTGTCCGATGGTACCATATCTAAGGCTATAGAATATTCAAAGGTAAGGACTGCATTTGATCATCCCCTGAAAGATTATTCACCTATATTCGACGACCTAGTTTCCTTGAAGATGGAGATCGATGTGCTTAGGTTCTATCTTTATGGATCGGGTGACGAGTATTCAAGAGCACTCATAAAGATCAAGGCAAAAGATCTGTCTCTTAGAGCCACTAGGGTCTCCCTTCAGACTCATGGCGGCTATGGATACATACACGACTTCGGGATAGAAAAATACTATAGGGATGCTATGGCACTTTCAGTCTATTTCGGCCAGGACAAGTACGAAAATATGGTACTATCAGATCACATCTTCGGAGAGGCAGGGGGCATAATCTGAGGTTATGCGAATTACGAAAATGAGGTTAAGGAGGCAGAAAGTCTCGCCATTCACCACGGGCATGGGTAGCCTCCTTATAAAAAGTTTAAATATTTTTTTCGTAAAGAATATTCAATGGGAGTGGTTCGCTGAGCCACTCAACTGCTCCTCAAATGAGAGATATAAACACGAATCGATTGGAAAAACACCCTCCCTTTAGGGCGTGGAGGAAGTCGTATAAATTTATTTTATTATTTGTGCAGATCTTATTTTTCGATATTTTATACATATCAATTTGATATTGCCAATTTATATTTTTATTGGAGCAATTGGATTTCATCAAATTTTATCCTAATAATTTCGTTTTACCTTGAAATTCCGTAATCAATTGTTTTTGGCTCAAAAAATATATTTATTATTTTTCCTAAGACCTGTACAGGAAGTATACTCCTGTCGATTTTGAGGAGAGCAAGTTTTCCCCATCATAGACCAATACTTCCACGTATGCGATGCTTTTTCCAATCCTATCAACTCTTGAAATGAACCTTACGGGACCCTTTGCTATGGGTCTCATGAACTCTGTGTTGAAACTCACCGTTACCTGATTTACTATGCCTGGATAAGTCATGGCTGACAGCCCACCGATTGCATCGGAAATAGCCATAACTGCTCCACCATTCATTATTTCACCTATTCTGAGCAGGTTATTGCGTAGCGGGACGATTATGGAAATTTCCCCCTCTCTTATGTACTCCGGTTCAAATTGAATTGTTTTTAAGAAGCCGTCAAGACTGAAAAGATTTTTAAGGTCAGAGCCGTCAAACATCCCATGCTCATTTCTTACTCTTTTAAAAGTTTATGATCACAATTACAATTATTTTTATATTCAGACATATTTCTATTCCTTGATTCATCTACCTTTTTTTAAGTAATTTCTTTTAGAAAGAGAAAATATATTAAGAACATTAGCAATATAAATACATGAATGGCGATTACCAGCTGACAATAGACAAGATGTTAGAGAGCGGAGTCTCTTCGAATCCAAATCAGATAATAAATTATAGCGGCAAAAAAACTTTTACTTATAAAGAGTTCAGAGAGAGGGTTTACAGGCTCGCAAAAGCATTAATTTCCATAGGGGTTAAGAAGGGAGACACGGTAGCAGTCATAGACTGGGATACATACGTATACTTGGAGGCCTACTTTGCTGTTCCAATGATAGGGGCGGTACTGCATACGGTTAACGTTAGGTATCCTCAAGATCTTATATACTACACAATGGATCACGCCGAGGATAAGTATGTTATAGTAAGGGACGAATTTGTCCCTATTCTCTCAAAGAATAAGGAGGCTTTCTACTTCATAAAGGGCTGGATTATATATTCCGAATACGGGAATGTCCCAGACGAACTTTCTCCAAAGTACATCTATGATGAGTTGATGTCGAAAAACTACGATATCGAACTTCCAGAAATATCGGAAAACGATCTAGCAACGACCTTCTACACATCCGGAACTACTGGAATTCCAAAAGGTGTACAGTTTACACACAGGCAGATAGTTTTGCACGCAATATCATCCGGCTTGGCACTATCTGACAGGCCTATTAGCCTGACTGCAGATGACGTCATAATGCCGTTGGTGCCAATGTTTCATGTTCATGCTTGGGGAGTTCCTTATATGACAATAATGAGCGGCCGGCAATATGTCCTTCCTGGTCGTTATGACTTCGATCATATAATAGATCTTATCGCACAAGAAAATATCACGGTGATAGCCATGGTACCTTCGATCCTCTACATGATCGTTACGAATCCAAATGTAGGGAAGATAGCTGGGAGAAAGATAAGAGCGATAATAGGAGGCGGAGCTCTTCCTGAAGGCCTCCAGAAAGCTGCAGAAAAGCTTGGTATAATGGCAATATCTGGTTATGGCCTCTCTGAGACTGCCCCTATACTTACGCTAGCTACATACAACTCTGATGTCAAGAAGCTCCCACTTGAAGAGCAAAAGAAGTATCACCTCAAGACTGGAATACCAATACCGCTTGTACAGCTCCGTGTTATCGATGACAAATGGAACGATGTGCCAAGAGATGAGAAAACCATAGGCGAGATCGTGGTAAGGGCGCCCTGGTTGACGTCTGTGTATGTAAAGAACAAAGAGGGTACTGAAGCTTTGTGGAAGGGCGGCTGGATGCACACAGGTGATTTGGCTGTTATGGATAAGTTTGGATACATTAAGATAGTTGACAGAGAAAAGGATGCGGTAAAGTCTGGCGGGGAGTTTATACCATCACTTATACTAGAAGATGCAATAAGTGCGTGTCCTGGTGTTGTTGAAAACGCTGTCGTTGGAAAGCCCCATGAGAAGTGGGGAGAGAGGCCGGTAGCCTTCTATACAGGTACTGCTAAGCCAGAGGAGATAAGAAAATGCTTGGAAGATATTGTGAGGCAGGGAAGAATTGCAAAATTTTGGATTCCAGACGACTTCATAAACGTAAAAGAATTTGTAAAGACCAGTACTGGCAAAATAGACAAAAAAGTACTCAGGGAAATGTTGAAAAAATAAATTATTTTCCCTGATAATTAGGCTTTCTTTTTGAAAGGAATGCGGATATGCCTTCCTTCAGATCTTCTGTACCGTACAGAGTTCCCATAGCCATAGATTCCATCTCTAGACCATCGTCAAGGGATGTATTGGCGCTTCTAAGCAACAGACGCTTAGCAAGAGCGGCAGATATTGGCGCAACCCTCTCCGATATGTCCTTTGCAAACTTCAAAGTTTCAGCATCGATCTCCTGCGGCTTGTATAATCTAGATACTAACCCGATTTCATAAGCCCTTTTGCCGTCAAAGCGCTCAGCAGTTAAAACGTAATAAGACGCCCTAGATTCGCCAATCAGCTTAGACAGCTTCTGCGAGCCTCCCCAGCCGGGTATGAGACCTAGCGTCACTTCAGGGAAACCGATCTGCACGTCTTCAGTTGCAACTCGAATATCGCAGGCAAGCGATAGTTCCAGGCCACCACCAAGCACGTACCCTTTCATCTCTGCTATTGTTATCTTTGGCATCTCACTCAGAAGCTTGAAGATCCTTTCTCCTTTCCTAGAAAATTCAAGGAAATCGAAGGTACTGGAGAAAAATGAGTCAAGCTGTGCGCCGGCTGAGAATACTGATCCATTTCCAGTTATTACGACGACATTTATCTCTCTATCATGCCACAGATCGTTTATCTGCTGCTCCAGTGCATCTAGGACAGCCGAGTTTATGAGATTGTTCTTTGTGTTGTTAAGGCGGAGCACTGCAATCTTTCCATTCCTTTCAAGAATAACTGGGTCAGATGATTCTACGATAGAGGGCTTTTCCTGTTCAGTCTGTTGTCCTCGCACTGGGGGCTCAAATTTTTCAGATATGAGTGATTTAAGCCTACCTTCTGATATTGACTTGGCGGGCTGGAATACCGAAACTCCGAACTTGTTGTATAGAGATTCTAATTTGCTTTTTATCTCCGCATTTGTGAGGCCTTTTGCAACAGTTATGGGGCCGAATGGCCTGTTCATACCCAACTTGACGCCTATCTCGATGTCTTCAGGCGAGACGATCTTTTCCTCTATTATTTTCACAGCCTCATTTATCTCGAGCGCAAATATGTCCATAAGCTCAACGTTTTTAGTAGGCTGGGCGTCTGGTATCTGGGCCTTACCATTAACCCACTTGTAGAAACCTTCTCCTGTCTTTAGGCCCAGCTTCTTTTCGTTGTAGAGTTTGTTGTATACCTGGCATTTAGCATAATCAGGAGAAAGTTCCTTCGCGTAGTATTCTAGGGAATGGTATACAGTATCGATGCCAACGTAATCCATTAGCTCGTATGGGCCCATAGGAAGTCCCTGAGACCTAGCAAATCTGTCTACTTCCTCAGGTTTCGCTATCCCTTTATCAAGTACAAGGCAGAAGTAAAGTGATTCGGGTGCGTTTATCCTGTTGACAACAAATCCTGGGGTATCCTTGTAAACCTTTATAGGTATCTTTCCAATTTTCTTGGAAAAATCATAAACTGCTTCAAATACTTCGTCTTCAGTATAATCACTCCTTATTACTTCTACCAGTTTCAATACTACTGGAGGGTTGAAGAAATGCATTCCAACGACCTTTCCCTTTTTCTTTACACCTTCAGCTATCTCTGTCAGCCTTATGTTCGAAGTATTCGTAGCAAGTATGGCATCCTCTTTAGTGCTCTGATCTAACTGCGCGAAAACCTGCCTTTTTATATCTAGAATCTCTGGCACAGCCTCTATGACGAGATCGGCATCTTTTACAGATTCAGGTATGCTGGTGAAGTAATGTATCCTTCCAAGCACCTTTGTTTTGTCTGATAGTTTTCCAGACTTTACAAGCCGGTCAAGACTTGCATCAATTTCGGCTTTGGCTTTAGCCAGAACATCATCAGATATATCCTCCAGATTAACATCATAGCCAGCAAGCGCTATAGTTTCC
This sequence comes from Thermoplasma volcanium GSS1, assembly GCF_000011185.1. Taxonomy (NCBI): domain Archaea; kingdom Methanobacteriati; phylum Thermoplasmatota; class Thermoplasmata; order Thermoplasmatales; family Thermoplasmataceae; genus Thermoplasma; species Thermoplasma volcanium. The sequence continues at coordinate 1,377,234 of NC_002689.2, forward strand.
GCAATCCCGTGACCCATTATCCCGGATCCAATCACGGTTACTTTACTTATTTCCAAAATTAATCACCTCGTTTTGCCTATGACGCTAATTATTTTTTGAACAAAGAATAAGTCTCCTGAAACAGTGACCTTTCCGCTCATGAAAGCTGAAAAGGCGTTAAGCTTGCCGGTTATTATATCAGATAGGGTCTGATCTGAGCATTTAACAGTTGCATCAGCTTTCTCAGGTGTTTCATCTGTAAGTTGTATTTTGCCATTTTTAATAATGATAGTGAATGGCTTGGCATCAGAAAGTGCTATTGAAACAATTTTTTCGGCGTTAGCTATTCCAGAAAGATCTTTTTCGTTTACCTTCGAAACCATTTCATTTATTAATTCTTTAGAACCCATAGTAAAGTATAGGATCATAATCCATATAATTTTTCCCTAGGTTGTAAATAGTGAGCTATTAAATGAATTGATAGAATTAAGAATATTTAAAACTTAGAAGATATATTTTATTCTTCGTAATCGCATGCTGGATTTGAGCATCTAAATACCTTTATCTCTCCCTTTTGATCATATACCGGGACGAGAACGCCTACACCACACTTTGGGCAGAGATGTTTGTAATCTTTCGTGCGGTGGGATAGAAGTACGTCCACTATGCTGGCCCTAGATAAATATCTTGATAGATCTGTCAGCGTGATTATGCCAACGACCTTTCCTGTAGAATCAACAACGGCGCACCTTTCAAGACCGTTTTCGCTTAGATATGCCGCAGCGTCTCTAACATCATAACTACTTGGTACCTTTGGTATCGGTTTCCTCATCACGTATTTTATCTGTACCTCATCCGGCTTCTTGTTTCTCGGGATAAATCTCTTTATAATGCTTCTTTCACTTATCAAACCAACGTCTTTACCTTCGTTGTCTTTAACTATAAGGCCATATAGCCTGTTTTCATTCATTATCTTGACAGCATCGAAGACGCTAGAATTTTCATTCACGGACCTATAATTTGTATTCATTATCTTTTCCACTCTCATAGATTCAATATTTAAATTAATAATATAACATTTATTATAATTTAGAAAGAGTCCGACCGTTTTCTGACTAACTCCAACCATAAAAATAAGCGCAATAGATCATCCATGCAAGAAAAAGGACAAAAATACAGTACTTTGGAAGAAAAGTTTATCAATAAAAAGAGTCTACATATCAAGGATAAGATGACCAGATTCGTACTTGTATCTGACACCACACTGAGTTATGAATATAGACACTTTCCATTGCTAGACTTTCTCCCTTGTGCACCTGGTAAGACAATACCTGGACCAATATACAGGTTCTTGAAAGGACCAGAACCACCTAATGTAAACGGGATAGTCAAATATGCTCCATATGCAGTCAGAAAAATAGAAGCTTCTCTGGTTAAGCGATTTGGGAGGGATAGTGTCGTTGTAGTCAATGAAGACTACCTTGGGGAGTACGTTGATGATAAAACTGAGGTCATAGGCGTCTCCACCATGGATCCGCTTGGCTTGGGCCCGACTACTATGTCCTATTATGCACTCTTTGGCGGTGACCTTGATGCGTGGGTCAGACGCGAATGGGATACGTTGATGGAGAAGGTTAACAAAGCGAGAGAAGGTAAGAAAGCAAAACTGATAGTGGGCGGCCCTGGGGTTTGGGAGTTTACTATACTAAGAGATGAGATCGATAAATACAAGGTCGATTACTACGTCCAGGGTGAAACGGACGATGTTGTTGCGGATCTATTCGAGCAGGTAGCTGAAGGCAACATAGACAAACAGATGTTCTTCAATGGCTATATGAGCTACGACGAAGAGTTCCACAAGGTACTTAAAAAAGACGAGAAGTTTCTAGCACGTGGAATAACACAATCTGCCTATCCAAGGCTTGAAGATATCCCTGAAATAGTAAACCCGTCGATGAAAGGTATGGTAGAGGTCATGAGGGGTTGTGGAGTAGGATGCGATTTCTGTGAGGTTACATTGAGGCCTTTAAGGTACATGCCTCTAAGCATGATAATAGATGAGATAAAGATAAACGTTGCCGGCGGTGTAGACAACGCATGGCTGCATTCTGATGAAATATTCGGCTATAAACACGGCCACTTTTTCGAACCTAATGAAGAAGCACTTAGCGAGCTTTTCTCCGCTGTTATGAGCGTTCCTGGCGTAAAGACATCTAACCCGACGCATGGAAGGATCTCAATACCTGCTGGATACCCAGAAATGATTGAAAAGCTTTCCAAGATACTGAAAGCCGGCCCAAGGAACTGGATCGGCATCCAGACTGGCCTTGAAACAGGGAGCGAAGTACTCGCAAAGAAGCACATGCCCAATAAGACTTTGCCGCTCAGAATTGGAGTAGATGGTTCATGGCAGGATATCGTATGGCAGGGAGTCAACGTAGAGACAAAGTACTATTGGAGATCGGCCTTTACAATTCAGGTAGGGCAAGAAGGCGAAACACCAGAGGATCTTTGGGACACTATCGCCCTTATTAACAAGTTGAGCAACTCATATGTTGATGGCAGGCCATTCGAATTTACAGTTACGCCTTTAGTCAATGTACCGCTTGGAAGGATAAAGTCGAGGAAGCTGAATACAAATCTACTTGATGTCAACGGCTTAGCTGTCTATTATGCATCCTACAGGCACCTTGCAAAGATGGCAGCAAGGGACGGTTTTAGAGACGCCCATGGAAACGCTTTTCTGAAGCTAGCTACTGGCGGTCTAATATCCTTCGGCGGAAGGCTTATGATGGACTTTATTGAGAAGAAAGCTGAGAAGGCAGGCGTTGACATAGAGAAGGTGAAGCGCTGGGGTGTCGAGGGTACTGATGAAATTACCTCATTGGCCCAGTTTGTAAGAGCGTGATAATTATTTATCATTTAACTACATATCATTCTTATGAAGTATGTTCGTCTAGGTAGTTCAGGTACTCTTGTATCCCAGCTTGCACTTGGCACGTGGCATCTGCCAGGTTCGAATAGATACTCATCGGATGGTGTGGAGAAAGTCGATGAAAGTGAGTTCCAGAGGATCTTCAAGAAAGCATACGATGCAGGTATTAATTTTTTTGATACCGCTAACATATACCACGGCAGGGTTGAGAAGAATGAAGATCATATAGATCACATAGGAAATTCCGAGAGAATACTTGGCAAAGCCATCAAAGGATACGAAAGGGAATCCTTAGTCATAGCAACTAAGGTTAGGGGGCCAGTTTCTAAGTTCATTAACGGGGAGGGGCTCTCACGAAAACACATAATGTGGCAGATAAAGGAAAGCCTTCAGAGACTTGGCCTAGAATACGTTGATCTCTACCAAATACACTGGAGCGACAGCCTTACGCCACACGAAGAAACAGCGAGAGTATTAAGCCATATAGTCGATCTTGATATGGCAAGATACATTGGCGAAAGCAACCACTCTGCCGAAGATATAGTGGATTTTATGAACATCTCAGAAAAGCTCAACTTGCATCACTTTGTCACGATGCAGGAGCCTTACAATATACTGCAGAGGGGAATAGAGAAGGATAAGATCCCTGTGGCGAAGAAGTATGGTATGGGTATCTTAGCCTATGTACCACTTGCACAGGGAGTTCTCACAGGAAAATACGTATCTGGGCCAGAAAAAGGATCAAGATCATCGTATTATCCCGAAATAATTGATTTCCACCAGAAGAATCAAAAGAAGATAGACGCGTTGATTAACTTCGCCAAGGAAAAAGACATAACTGGAGGGCAGCTGGCTATTGCTTGGTTGATAAAGAAATCGCAGATCGAGGGGATACCCATAATTCCGCTGCTCGGAATTACTAAGGAAAAATACCTTGAAGAAAATCTGAAAGCCTTAGAAGTAAACCTTACGGATTCTGATATGAGGGAAATTGATAGGATGGTCCTGTGAGCCTTATCGATAAAATATCGCATTATCCTATTTTATGAATTTATTTTTGAAGTTCTTTTGAGAAGAGCCTCTTCAAGCTTTGGAGCTACCCTTATCACACCCAAGTGTGATAGTGCCTGCGGAAAATTCCCCAAAAAATCACCAGATTTCTCATCTATCTCCTCTGAGTACAGCCCTAGGTGGTTTGCCTTTTCAAGCACAGATTCTAGGACCTCTCTGGCCTTCTTAAGCCTCTTCATAAGTATTAGATCCTCTATATACCAGAATGTCAACATTAAGAAGGAACCTTCATCGCCTTTCAGGCCGTCATCTTCCCTGTACCTCTTGAAGAGGTAACCGTCAACCATCAACTCTTTTTCAATCCTTGAAAGTGTACCCAGAAACTTCTCATCATTGGCTGGTATAAAGCCAAGTATTGGGAGCCTAAGGAGCGCAGCATCTATGTTTTTGCTTCCGTAGTACTGTACAAAGCTGTTTGTATCCGTATCGAATCCCTTTTCAAGAACTTCTTTCTTTATTTCATCCTGTATAGATTTCCACTGCTTGATCGGAGCACTTAACCCAAGGTCCTTCGCCATTGAAATAGCACTATCAAAGGCAGCCCACGACATAACTTTTGAATACACATACTGTTTCGGCTCAGTACGAAATTCCCAGATGCTTGAATCTGGATACTTCCAAAGGTATTCGATCTTGGCCATAACCTGCTCCACGAAATCCCATAGATAAGAGTTTACTATGCCGCCCGCCTTCGCCATCGAGTGAATTGCCCTTACAATCGAACCGTATTGGTCTATCTGAAGCTGATCCACAGCTTTGTTTCCTATCCTTACAGGGCGGGATCCCCTATATCCTTCGTAGTCTATAATCCTCTCCTCGAGATCATTTGAGTCATCTATGCTGTAGATGGTCCTAATCCTATTATCCCTTGTAATCATATCCATCATATCGTATAGGAACTCAGTTGCCTCGTACTTATATCCGATGCTGGAAAGGGCTTCAATGACGTATGCTGTGTCCCTTATCCACGTAAACCTGTAATCCCAATTCCTTTCGCCCCCTATTGCTTCTGGTAGACTAGCAGTGGGTGCCGCTACCATAAGCCCAGTCGGCTCATAAAAAAGCACCTTTAAAGCAAGCGCCGACCTCATTACCATACTATGGTACGCGCCCGCATAGCTAGACGAAGAAGCCCACTTTCTCCAGTAATCAGTGGTCTCCTGCAGCCTAAGGTATGACTTATAATCAGTTGTCCGGAATAGGTGATGGATACCATAGAGTGCAATAATCCATGATGAGCTTCTAGGTTCCATTTTGACATTCCCGAATATACGGTCGGAATTCTTCCTTAGAGGAAACTCAGATGATATTCCTATAGATTCCTTGTCAGTCGTGAAAATAAATCCGTGCTGATCCTTCTCTATTATCGGCTTATCCTGCCCATAGTTGAAAGTAGGCTTGAAGTCTATGGTTATATCTATAGGTTCCGAAAATGATTCCACAAATCTGTGAACCTCGGGAAAACTTATTTTCCCGTATTCTGAATCCGGCATAAAATCTGTGAGGCGTAGTATTATCTTACCATTCTTTACGAACTCAGTAACAAGGACGTTCGTCATCTCCTTATAATATTGATCGACGTAAACATCGGTTGTGTCTGAGGGGAATATTGCAAAGTAACCGCCTTTGTTCTTATCGAGTATAGAGGAGAATACGGCGTTTGAATTAAAATTTGGCAGGCAGCCCCAATCTATGTATCCGTTCATGGCTACAAGCATTGCAGTCCTATTGTTGCCAATAAAACCATGATACTGTATTTTGGGGTATCCTTCGACTGTTATATCCGAATATTTAACAAGACCATGAAAGGCCATATGAGTCAGTTCATGCGGTATTTTTTTCATGGATATTAACGTTATCTACGGTAAGATCCAATTCCATGCTTGAATAAGTAACTCAGGACGTATAATACTGTTCGATCTTTAACTCTCAACGAAATGCATAGAATAACTATGGCATTGTAAATCATGTCCTACAAAGATTTATATCTATCAAATTATAAGTATTGTGTGGATACCCAGAGATTTGTAATAACGATGAACGGCGATAATATATCCTTTATCGTGGGAGATAACGCAATCAACCACTTATCCGAGGAAGCTGGGAAGTATGATAGTATCGTTATAATGATAAGCAAGACCGTCGAGGAGATGTATGCAAACCATATACCTGATGTAGGTAGCTTTGGAAATTCCGTGGTAAAGATATCCCTCAACGATGGAGAATCATTAAAATCGTTAAGAAACTATCAAAAGATCGTTAAAGTGCTGCTGGAGAGAAAGGTAGACAGACGATCCCTGCTGGTATACATTGGTGGTGGTACGGTAGGAGACCTTGCTGGCTTTGTAGCTTCAACATATAAAAGAGGTGTTATGATGATCGCAGTGCCGACGACATTGCTTGCACAAGTCGATAGCTCCATAGGTGGCAAGAACGGCTTGGACTTCTCGGATGTCAAGAATGTGATAGGGACTTTCTATAATCCGTACATGGTTATTGACGATACCGTGTTCTTGAAGAACAATTCGTTCATAATAAGGGAGGGGATGTCTGAAGTCATCAAGTACGCTATAATATCGGGCGGCGACATGTACGATACCCTGAATAGATGTTCCATAGACAATTTTGATGCTTGCGCAACTAATATAATAAAACTGAGCGTAAAGATAAAAAGTGAAATAGTTAACAGGGACTTTTATGATCGCACCGGGATAAGGAGCGTATTGAACCTAGGCCATACAATAGCCCACGGAATAGAGGGCGCAACAAAGGGTAGTATTTCACATGGAAAGGCGGTAGCAACTGGAATGCTTGTCGAAGCCCACATAGGAGAAAAATACGGAAATACAAACCATGAAGTCATCGAAGCAATACGCGATTTAATGAAAAGATATGGGATAGAGGAATTAAACTTAAAGGAAATTGGGCCAGGAAACATACTTAGGTATATTTCCAACGACAAGAAAATTATGGAGGGCTACATCAATATGCCAGTGCCTTCAGAAATAGGGAAGGTTATAACGATGAAGGCGACTGAACGCATGATAAGCGACGGAATAAACACTTTCATAAAGGAAAATGATGCCTCCTGATTATGTATTTGGGCTCATAGGCCATCCCGTATCCCACTCAATAGGGCAGATTGTCTACAACAGGTATTTCCAGAAAAAGGGATTAAATGCCATTTATCTATCTATTGATATATTTCCAGAGACGCTAAAATATTTCATGTCTTATGCATCCAAGATGGATGGGTTCAACGTTACGATACCTCATAAAATAAGTATAATGGATTACCTAGACCAAATAGATTGGGAGGCCCGTTCAATAGGATCTGTCAACTTAGTAAAAACTGAGGATGGATTATTAAAGGGCTTCAACACAGACTACTATGGCATAGAATATATGTTCAAAAAAGGCGGCGTCGATGTAAGCGGAAAGAGCATAGTCGTAGCAGGGTCTGGAGGGATAGCTAGAACTGTTATACACTATTTAATTAAGAACAATGCTAAAAGTGTGACAGTAAAAGCCAGAGATGTCAAACTTGCGAAGAATAAACTTAATGCGTACGATGTAGATATAAAAGAATATGCCAATAATGATTATGACATATACATCAACTGCACACCGCTAGGCACAGAGGCCGTCGGGGATCCATTCCCTGAGGTTCAATTTGGCAAAGGGAAAATAGCAGTAGATGTGGTCTATAATCCTCCAGTTACTCCATTCCTTAAAAGAGCAGGCATTTCGGGATCAAAAACATTGTCTGGTCTTGATCTTTACATTGGCCAGGCTATTAAAACACTGGATATACTAACATCAGGATGCGACATCGATACCTTAATTAATTCCGTAAGGGTGGCCGTAAATGAAGTTCGCTGAAGCTACCACCAATGGAGGTATATCAATACTTTCAGCTTTCATAGATGGATTAGGCGGTGCTTTTTCCATAGATCTTCCCCTTACAGCAACAGTTTATGCTGGAACTAGGAGAAGAGAGGATAGATTGATGGAAGCCATAAGAAGTGAATTTGGAATAAAGGATCAACTAACTTATAAAGTGAAAAGCTCAATACCAGCCGGTTATGGATTAAAGAGCAGCAGTGCGCTTGTTCTGGCCCTGGCCAAGGCGTCCTTATTATACAAATCCGTGGATATAGAGGATGCGGATTTACTTGTGCGCCTTGCCAATATTTCCAAAGCGGTTGGTCTTTCAGCCACTGGGGCACTCGACGATCTGTGCCAAGCCTTATACGGTGGTTACTGCATCACAGACAACAAAAGGATGAAAATTATCAAAAGAGGAAAGCTTCCTGAACTTGCTGTGCTTGTTTGTGCAAGAGGAGAAACAAGGCCTTCGAGATCTATAAATATCCGTGGAAATTATTTTAAAGTTGCCAGATCCGCTGAGAACCTCGCACAAAGGGGCTTCATATTCCAGGCAGCGGTTCTCAACGGCTTTATCTATGGAACAATATTCGGCATAGATCTAGAGACGGTAAGGAAGATCGAAGAGAATGGAGCTAATTATGCATCCCAAAGCGGAAAGGGGCCTGCTGTTTTTGGATTATTCACAGATCCCAGTGACGCAAAGAGGGCAAAAATGGATATCGGTTTTGGGATAGTGACAAAGATAAACAACCATGGGATACGTTATAGAATATATGATAGTTAAGGTTTCAAATCTTGGCGGGAGTGGTATTGCCGAAATGCCATCGTCAAAGAGTTTTACCCAGCGGTATGTACTCGCCTCGGCTTTTCTAAACAAGAGCGTAGTGCTGAATGGTATAACCATAACAAACGATGATGATGTTGCAATGAGGATAGCTGAAAGCGTTGGATCTACAATTACAATAAACAATAGATCGATAAAGATCTCTAGCAATTTCAAGTGCCCAGAAGAAATATATGTTGGTGAATCTGGCACTTCCTACCGGCTTTCCATAGGCCTACTTGCTGCATCTGGTTGTGTTACAAGAATTAAGGGTGAGGATAGCCTTGCAAAGAGACCTATTGAGCCTCTTCTAATGGCATTAGGGGAAAATGGAGTAAAATTTGAAAGGAACGAAGCGGGTTTCTACAATGTGGATGGAAGAAACTCTCAGAAAAAGCACGTCGAGATAGAGGGGTCTAGTTCACAGTTCGTATCATCCCTTATGCTATACTATGCCAAGAAGGGCGGCGGCGAATTTACGGCAAGAAACATTAAATCGATAGGATACGTCTATATAACAAAGAGAGTTCTCTATGATCTGGGCTATTTTGCTAACATAGAGAGAACCATAACAATAAATCCAACAGGTGTATGGAAGACTGCCATAGACGTTGAACCAGATTATTCGTCGATGGCGTTTTTTATGGTGCTAGGCCTGCTATCTGATTCAGTTGATGTGAGGTTTAGGATAAAGAGGATTAGCCGAATCCAGCCCGATTCCGTGATACTAGATCTTTTCAAGAATAACATTCTAATTAATGGGGAAGAAATACGCGTAATAAGCGGCATAAATGAGCCTGTTTCAGTTGATGCAGATATGAATCCAGACCTCTGCCCGCCATTATCTGTCATAGGAATTTTTTCAAAGTACGGAGTGCAGATAAGGAACTACGAAAGGCTTAAGACTAAGGAGAGCAACAGGTACGAGGGCATTATTGATCTTGCAGAAAGGTTCGGTGCAAATGTGGAAGACAACGGCCAGGATCTTTTCATAAAACCTGGCTCAGTAAGGTTTCCAGATGTTATCTCATATAAAGATCATAGGATGATAATGGCAGCTTCCATAGCTTCGCTCATAGGTGGTTTTCCGACTGTTATAGAAAATGCGGAAAAGACTGCCAAGAGTTTTCCTGGTTTCTTTGCAGAACTCTCAAAGTTCGCAAATGTAGAGGAACTGGCATAATTTTTATATGCTTCAACAATTAACTGATATGCTTATTTTTCAGGATATTAGAAAATTGATATTTGAGAGGGTAAATGAAGTTCATAAGACACCAGAAAATGATGTGTATGTCGATCCAACTGGACATTCAGATTTTACAGTAAGAGTATTCAGGTTAATAAATCAGCCAGATGGAAGGGAGAAAATAGAGAAGATGATAGAAAAGATAAGGACTATTGAAAATATTTCTGGCGCTAAGTTAGAAAATGGATACATTAATATTTATTTGGACAAAAGGGGCGTACTTAGATACCTTCTGGATTATGTTGAAAAGTATGGGAAATATCCAGATACGTTCCAGGAGCCAGAAAGAGTAAGCGTAGAACATACGAGTGCCAACCCGACAGGGCCGCTGCACATTGGAAGGGCAAGAAATTCCATAATAGGAGATTCTATTTCACGCCTATTAGGGAGATTCGGCTATAGAGTAACAAAACAATACTTTGTAAACGACTCAGGAAAACAGATGCTTTCGCTATATACTGCTTACGAGAAGTACAATGGCCCAATGACAATGGATAATCTACTCCAAGATTATCAGAAGATTTACAAGGAAATAGAGAAGGACAAGAGCGTAGAGGAGGAGATCGAAAATAATTTAATGCGGTATGAGAGAGCAGACCCAAATATCTATGGAAAACTTCGCGAGATCGCTGGCGTTATGCTTCAGGGAATAACAGGGACGCTGGCCAAGGTATGGATAGGATTCGATGAATTTAACTGGGAATCGGATTTCATTCGTTCTGGAGAAGTAGAAAAGGCGATAGAATCTGTAAATCCGTCTGAGGAGGGCGGTGCTAAATACATAGAGGTGGGCGGCAGGAAAGTCTTTTTAACAAGAAGCGACGGCACAACACTCTATTTTTCTCGAGACATAGCCTACCATTTGTATAAAGCTCAAAATTTCGACTGGATAATTAATGTCCTCGGAGAGGATCATAAAGAGCACGGAAAATTGCTAGAGCATGTTATGAAGGGCATTATGAACATAGAGAGTAAAATGTCCTTCGTTTACTATAGCTTTATAACTCTTGAGAGCGGAAAGATGTCAACCCGGCGTGGTAATATAGTTACACTGGAAGACTTGATCGAGAGGACCTTTGAAGAGGCGCTCCGAATAGTAAGAGAAAAGAGGCCAGATCTAGAAGAAGAAAGAATGAAAGAAATAGCAAAGGTCATAGCTTCTTCGTCAATAAGGTTCAACATAATACGTGTAAGCGCACCAAAGCCAATAACCTTCAGGTGGGACGAGGCCCTTAACTTTGAAGGAAATTCAGCACCCTTTATTATGTACACCTACGCAAGGGGCGCCAGCATAATTAAGAAGAAGGAAAGGGATGAAAAAGACTTCTCAACAGAAATGGATCATGAAGAAGAAGAATTAGTAAGGCAGATGTATCTCTACCCTTATGTCCTATCAGACGCAGCTCAGAACCTGAGACCGGATATAATTGCTGGTTATCTAATTGATCTAGCGCAGAAGTTTAATGACTTTTATAAGGCGTGCAGAGTGATAGGGGCTCCAGATGGGGTTTACGACAGAAGAATTAGATTGATCGAAACGTACATGAAAATTGTAGAAGATGCAGGGGATATACTTGGTATAAAAATGTTAGAAGAAATTTAAAAATTTATTTTTTCTTTTCCTGTTTTTTGGGAAGTTCAGTCTTTGGCTGTGGCCCCTTCTGTTGTTTTGGTGTTCCTGACCTCAGCTTGTAGTATACGTATATAACTATCACGAGTACCACAATTACTGACACAACTATCAGAGGCGTCCTGTAAGCAGGGGGATTTACGCTTACAGTCTGTGTCAAAGCACCAGCAGTAACGAAGGATCTAGGTTCGGAATTCACGCTCGCTGTTGCATACACAGATACCTTTCCCGAGGTAGGTGGTACCCAGTTTATAGATACATTGTCTGATGCACCTGCCTTTATCTCGCTCACAGTCGTAGAGCCATAAACTTTCCCGTTGACATAAACTTGTATTAGTACATTATATGCATTTTCAGTACCAAGGTTAGAGACGTTGACATAGAGCTTAGAAGAAGACCCCTGATACTGTGCTCCAGATGCATATATCGAATTTACGACAAGCCTCGGCGTAACTACAACCATTGATACTGTTTTGTTTGCGTAACCCGATACATTGGATGGATTTGTCACCTGAAGAGAGATCTTCATGCTTGCTACCGTGTTAAACACTATTTGAAGATATGATTCATTCATAGGAGTAAGGTTTGTGTATGTGGTATCAGACGGGGCTGCAGGAGTGCCATTTATGTATTCAATTATCCATTGGAATTTCAGAGAGCTGAATGGATAGTAAGGATCGGTAGTGTTGTTAGCGCTGAGTGTTATAACCTTTCCTGCAACAGGGTTCGTAATGTATGTATTATTGTATTTCATGAAAAATGTAGCAGATGGTGGTGTTGTATCATTTACGTATACCTTCATCAGTATGTGGTATACATTGCCGGCTTCGGTTGTAATATTTGCAAATGATACTTGGTTTCCGTAGCCAGGGGCAATGCTTGGATGCGAGAATGCGTATGATACATTATCTCCTATGTATGTAGCTGTTGGAAACTTCCAGTTGTAGCCAAGGTAAACATTATAGCCAGATAGAACTAAAGATGAACCGTAGAGGCTGTATGATATCTGAGCAGATTGCGGTACTGATAAACTAACAAGCATAGTTTCATTCGTCGAGTACAGCTTGCTTGTGTATGAAATAGAGTGGCCGTTATAAGAAGCTGAAAACTTTACCTTCGGCGCAGTGGTATTATTCAATGACAACACCGTGAAGTTTGAATAGGCTGTTCCACCGGAAGGACTTCTCACAAATACGCTCACACTCGTGGATGATGACCTGAAAACATTTGATATATTATATCCGTAAAATACGGATGAGCCAATAGTCCAAGTAAAGTTGGCTTGCATATAATCATCAGAATTTGTAACAGGGTTGAAGTACGCGGTCGATGAATTCAGGTAAACAGTTTGATTCCGTGGTACAACGTATACGGAGTTGGTCGAGGTAGAGTTAAGAACATAGTTGTTTGAAACCATGTCCTTCCAGTACAGAGTGTATGAGGAATTCGTCATAACTGGAGAAACCACTGGTGAAAACTTAAGAGTGGCCCAAACATTTGATGGCTGAGGCTTAATCTTAACAAACATATAGGATGATGACAGTGGGACATTGGAGGAAGATACTGCAAGGGATGTGTTGTGGTAACTTATATTATAATAATAGTTGAGTGCACCAGGTAAATACTGAGTTCCGTAGACGTAGACGTTAATCGTGTTCAGAGAACTGACCGGACTAACATTTGCATAGACAGCATTAATGGTAGCATGAGAAGTATTGGATGTGCTGATAACCGATACTTTAGGCACAGCAGTTAGGTTATAGTACACTCCATTAACCATAAAGCTCTTCTGTGTGTAGTTCTGTGCAAGGCCGTAGAAGTATTTCACCATTTCAGATGTAGTTATGTGATCAAGCTTCATTTGCCAGTATAACGATCCGACGCTTGAATTGCCAAAAAATGCTGGAAAGGTTGTGGCATTATTTAGGTTATAAGTTATGTTCAAGTATAACTGTTTCAAGTTTGATGAAATACTGTAGTTGTAATAAACATTCGAGGTTGATGGTTGCAAAGCCACTGTATTTCCGTTTTCAGAGGATTTGAAAACCTGCGGTGAATATCCAGGTGCTTCAACAACCACTATGGTATTAGGTGTATTCGAGTATACGGAAAACGAATAACCCGAAAATGGTATAACGGTATAATTGTATGGTGATACATCATTTATGAGCACAATATTTCCATTTGGAACATTTGTGAACCCATAGTAGTTAGGTGTGTTAGGCGTTATATTAAAAGTAGAAGAAGAGGAATTTATACTCATCAAATACGTTGTTATCTTCGATGAGTAATTTAAGATAGCGTAAATAGGCGTATTAATCGGTAGTTGGAAGATGTAAGTACCAGCATTTACCTGCGTTTCATTGAATACAAAATTGTCCGCAGTTTTAAACATAAGCATTGCTGGCTTCGTTATACCCTTAACGTTTACGCTTATGCCATAAGTCTGAACTGCGTTAACGTTTACACTAATATCGTAAGAACTAGAAGTTAGGTTGAAGGGTATGGTCTTCGAATAATATATCGTATTATTTATCGGGCCAGTACCATAATAATTAGGGATGTAAACGTAATATTTCCCAAAGGTAAGGTTAGCGGTAAAGCTTGGCCCCATTCCCTTAGCTACTAGAACGCCATTGGAGTTGAGTATTTTAACAGGCACATCAGCCGGACCCAATGGCGATGTTACCTTTACATTTACAACGCCGGTCTGAATCGGCTTGGCTAGGCTAATTCCCGCTAGGGAACTCAATGCTACAAGCGAAATCAAAGCTATCGCAACAATAGATTTATTCACCGATATCCTCCCTTTTTTCTGCCTAAGGAAAACTTTTCTTATAAATATTATGATCATTTAGCCCTTAACAACGGCCAATGGAACCATACGCACTATTGATCTTGCAAGATGGGCCCCTTCTACCGCGGCAACAACTTCATCAACGTTCTTGTAGCTTCCGGGTGCTTCTTCGTAGAGGACACGCTTAGTTGCAGGCCTGGCATAGACGTCCTTTTCTTCCAACTCCCTATCCACTATTGAAGAAAACTTCTTTATGGCCTGATTTCTGCTTAGTACTCTCCCTGACCCATGGCATGCGGTTCCGAACGATTTTATTAGATTTTCTTTAACTCCGACTAAGACGTAAGAAGCTGTCCCCATGCTCCCTGGTATCAGAACAGGATGCCCAGTATCCTCAAATGGTGGAGATGATTTGCCAGGACCGAATGCCCTGGTGGCTCCTTTTCTATGAACAATGAGGCTCTTCGTTTTCCCCTCAACTATGTGATCCTCAACTTTCGCAATATTATGCGCTAGGCTATAAACTAATTCTGGTTCTACATCGAAGAATTTTTTGAAGACCTTCCTCACGCCATAAATAGCCATCTGCCTATTTACAAAAGCAAAATTTGCTGCAGACTTCATGGCGTCTAGGTAATTTTCGCCTATTTTTGATTTTACGTGAATTGAGATTAACTCAGGGTCTGAGGTCTTAATAGATTCCCGACTTTCCCTTAGTTCTCTTAAGTAATCTGTTGCAACCTGATGCCCAAGGCCCCTAGAACCAGTATGGATCATCACTGTCACCTCATCTTTATAGAGGCCAAACTTACGTGCAACGTCCTCGTCGAAAATGTCTGATACCCTCTGAATCTCAAGGAAATGGTTGCCAGCCCCTAGAGTGCCTATCTGCGAGAGTCCTCTCTGCATAGCCTGCTTTGACACATGTGTGCCATGGCTTTCTATCGAACCGTTATCTTCAGTATTGATCATATCCAATTCTGTGGCGAGGCCTCTAGAAACTGCCCATTTCAGTCCGGATGTCAAAATTTCTTGAAGATCGTTTTGGTTCACTGGAAAACCCTTCCTCGAAGTAAGACCACTAGGAACTTCCTGAAAAATATAGTCTGTGATATCCTTTATCCTCGGTTTAATTTGGGCATAGTTCATCCCTGTTCGCAGTAGAGCTACTCCACAGTTTATGTCATAACCTACGCCGCCTGGTGATATTATACCCTCGTCATAGTCGAATGCAGCCACCCCTCCTATTGGGAATCCGTAGCCCAGGTGTATGTCCGGCATAGCATAGGAGGCTTCCACTATACCAGGTAACTTCGCTACATTTACCACCTGGTTTAATGATCCATCTTCTACCGTATTCTTGAATAATTTATCTGTGGAGTAAACTATTCCATGGACTATCATATCACCTTCCCTTGGTATTTCATAAGTATAATCGTCTATTTTCCGAATATTCATAATCAGCAATTGATTTCCCGATCATAAACTTTGGCTATAAACCATAGAAAAAGATTAAAATGAATTTACCGCTTTGTTCTTTGGTTAACTATGGACGATAAGTGTATCGAAATTGATAACTTTCCAGAGGAAAAAAAGTTTAAGATAAAATTAGAAGCTGCACTGATATTGGATGCACAGCGTATAAAAGCATTGTATAATGAAAGGAAAAAATTCGATGATTATATAGATGAAAGGCTTAACATAATAAAGAACATGCTTGGTATTGAAGGGGATTTTGCTGTTAAGGATGGCGATAAGGAGATAATCGTGGTATCTAAAGGCGAAATAAAGATAAATCTTTAGAGAAGCCCATTTTTTTTATTATGCTGAGTTCAGTTCTAACAGAATAAAAATATATGCTAGCATGTGATACGTGTACATGAAGGAATATTCAATATTTAGGGAGATCATAAACGACATGGATACCCTTAAGCGGCATATCTCAGTCATCAACGTTTTATTGAGGGAGCAGCCTATTGGGATAATAAAACTTTCCCAAGAAACAGGCATTCCTGAACACAAGATAAGGTATTCCCTAAGGATACTAGAACAGGAAAACATAATATCTCCATCTAGGGAAGGGGCAATACTTACTCCAGACTTTATAGAGCATAAGGAACAAATAATAGCTGATGCTGAAAAAGTCCTTGAAGAAGCAACCAAAATTGCTGAAGATGTAAGAAAGATGCTTGAGAAGAAATGATTAATAACGACAATTACATTTTTAAGCGTTATGCTGTGGAAAAAAGCACAGGAAGAAACGCACGATTATATAATAAGAAAAGCCGATCCATCCGATGCTGCCGGAATCATTTCCTGCATGCAGAGCGTGATGGATGAACGTATATATCTTGTAGGCGAATATTATCTTTTGTCAGAGCGCGCCGAGCAGGAGAGAATTAAGAGCCTTGATGACCTTACGCTTGTTTGCGTGATAGATAGGAAGGTAGTTGGAGTTCTTACCGTTCAAAGGGGGATATATAGGAAGAATCGGCACACTGGTATGCTAGGTATTGCTATAATGGCCGGCCACAGGCATAAAGGCCTTGGAACAAGGATGATAAAAGAGGCTATATTGTGGTGCGAGGATCAAGGTATAAAAAAATTAAACCTAGAGGTTTTCTCAACTAATGTAAATGCCATAAAAACTTATGAAAAAGTTGGATTCGAGGTCGAAGGGAAGAGAAGAAAGCAGTTTTTAATCGATGGGCAATATGTTGATGACGTACTAATGACTTATTATGTTGATAAAAGCCTAAAGGAATGATTAATCTTCTCTTATAACCATGTACCTATCTATTAAATAAACGGCTTGTTTAATTACGCCTTCTGGAACATCTATATCCTTCATTTTTGCGTCTTCCACCATTGCTGATATCTGTATTGCAACCCTCTTCATGTCTTCAAGAGCAGAATAAAGTGAGAATTTTATGGCGGCATATCTTGATTCCAGTTCAGCCTTTTGCCTCAACAGATCTTGGTATTTTTGGCAGGTGTCAAAAAGGACACTAAAATGATATCTAAGATCTTCATCGCTATCTATCAGTTCTATGTCCGATTCATCAATGCTTATGCATTTTTTTGCTTCCCCAAGTTCAGTCACCAAGCACACCCTTAAACCAATTAATTATGTTTTGCGCGTTATTCCTGTCGTTATTCACTTCGCTAAGCCTTTTCGATATTGATTCGACATCCGAATTTAATCTTTCAATCTCATCATTTATCTGAAAAATCATAGCTTTATAATATGCTGTTTCAGATAGAATGCGTGATTTAAGACGATCCTTATCCATAATATGACAATCTAAACATACTATTTACCTTTAACTAAGCGCTTGAAATTTAATATAGCCGGATTGTAGCACTTTCCGATTGAAAATATTAAATTCCATGACAAGTTACATAATGGTATGAAAACGATGATCTGGAATATAGATTACTTCTGTAACCTGAGGTGCAAAAGCTGCAACGCCTGGCAGGGCAAAATATTCTTTCCGGAAGATCTCATAGACAAACATATAGAAGAAATGAAAAAAAACGGAATCAAAATAGTATCGGTAACTGGAGGGGAACCCACTCTTAATAAGTCCGTGGTCGAGATAGTGAAGAAATTAAAAGAACATCACTTCTTCACCCACATAGCTACAAACGGTACAAATCCTTATGTTATGAGAAAGCTATATCCATATCTCGATGCAGTTACGATATCGCTTGACAGCGATGTACCCGAAGAGCACAACGCCTATAGAGGATTAAAGATCTTCGATACAGTTGTATCTACAATAAAAGAGGCAAAAAACAGTGTTAAGATCGTTACTGCTAACATGCTGGTAACGAATTTCAATTATTTCAAAGTAGGCAGGATAGCAGATTTTGCCAATAAAGAGCTTGGAGTACCACTTTCCATGTGCTTCCCGGAGCAAGACGCATACTATTTCCAGGATTTTCATGTAACAAACGACATGATAAAACAGGCATTCCAATATGCTTATGAAAACTACAGCAGGCACGTATTTGGAAATATGAGGTCGTATTACAAGGATGCAGTTGATTACCTTGAAGGAAGATCGAGTTTACAGTGCAAAGCAGGTCAAGAGATATTCTATACGGATTATCGTGGAAAGGTACATCCATGTTTCGAGCATGTGGAGGTAGTTTTAAACAAAAAACCGGAATGGGATAGGTATGATAACCACTGCTCTCAATGCTTCACTGAATGCTTTTTAGAGCCATCCATAGACAGGACATTCGAGGCAGCCTCACTCATAGGTAAGATATGGTGGTTCAATCACGTTAAGAAGAGGGATATTAGATACGTAGATACGAAAAGAGTCAAGAGTATTCCATCTTGAACAAACAAAAATAATTGAACTTATATCTATTACAAATAATGATCTTTTCTCAGGAAGAACTTTTTAAACCATACAATTTCGTAATAAATAAGGATAGCTTCCGTGAATATTATTAGGAGCAAGCCATAGATAAGAATCAAGTTGGTTCCTATTGACTGGTAAACTACGTCCTCGTATATAGATACATTTGGGATAAACGTCAGCGAAAAACCAACTATTAGAACGTCAAAGAAAATGCATCCAATTAAATAAAAACCACGAAGAAAGTCACCAAAGATATATTCAAGTTTTTGCCTAGTTGTTAATTGCTTCCCTTCGGTTACCTCTTCTTCCTCCTCCTTTTCAATTACCTGGATTTGGCGCATTCTCTATTTCCTCCTTCACTGGAGATTCGTACAGAAGGCAGGAAACGAAGTGGTCCTTCTTGGCTTCCACGAGTTTCGGCACATCCGGCTCTATCATTTTTATTGCAAGCGACTTGCCATCGCTTTCCCAAGTTATATTTTCTATAGCTTTGTACATTATGCCTCTCTTTCCTAAAGATTCTTTATCTACTATAGACTGCACAACTGAAAGTACCTTCTGCTGATCCTGTACCTGACTAGAAAACCTGACGTGCAATATATTATTGCCTTCGTCTACAACTATCTTTGATATCTCAGGCAAGGCTTCTGCTTCTGGATTCCTGAAAACATCAAAGGCGTCACGTATTGGCTCGGACAGATCGCGTGGAGACCATCCACAGTTTCTCATTGCCTCAGGGCATCTGTTATGGAAATAGCAGCCCTTGGGCGGGTTAACCGGACTGGGTATCTCTCCTTCAAGTATAATATGCTGCTTCTTAGTGTCTGGATCTGGCACAGGTATGGCTGAAAGCAATGCCTTTGTGTAAGGATGAAGCATCTCTGTGAATAACGTATGCGTTTCTGCAATCTCGACTATTTTTCCAAGGTACATAACGATAACACGATCTGACATGCTTCGTATCACGTTTAGATGGTGCGATATAAAAAGGTATGTCAGGTTATGCCTCTGCTGGATGTCTTTCAGCATGTTTAATATCTGTGCCTGTACAGAAACATCGAGCGCTGAAGTGGGCTCATCCAAAAGGAGCAGATCCGGCTCTATTGATATTGCTCTGGCAATACCTATTCTCTGCCTCTGCCCACCGCTGAATTCATGTGGGAATCTATAAAGGTGATCTTCGCTAAGGCCTATTTCATTTATGATCTCTTTTTCCTTTTCAAGGATCTCTTCCTTCGACATGTTTGTCAATAATTTCATTGGCTCCGCTATTATGTCCTTTATGAGCTTCCTTGGGTCAAGGGATGAAAAAGGATCCTGGAAAACAGGCTGCATATACCTCCTGTATTCTTTTATCTGCTTAGGCTTCATCTTAGTCAGAGAATATTTCTTCCTGAAGGGTATTAGTTCATCTTCCACTTCCTTTATTCTACGTTTATCTTCTTCTGATTTCTCCTTTTTATGCGTCAATGAATAATACTCTTCTTCAAGTTCTATTGCCTTTTTCATAATGTCCTGATCTAGGTGAAAGTAAACGTTACCATCTGTCGCCTTAGTTAGTTGAAGGATTGTTCGACCAAGAGTTGTCTTACCACAGCCGGTTTCTCCGACAATCCCTATTGTTTCTCCCTTCTTTGCGGTGAACGTAACATCATCAACAGCTTTAACGTAACCAAGATTTCTTCCAAGACCGTTAGGGATATCGAAATACTTCTTCAAATGTGAAACATAAAGTATGATTTCATCTTCCATTACTCTGCCTCCTTTTCTACACCATTCTTATCTTCAAATAGAAAACAGGCAACCTTGTGACCGTTGCCTATGTCTATTAGCTTAGGTTTCTCTTTATCGCATATATCCATCCTAAAAGGACATCTCGGATTAAACCTGCACCCTGACGGCGGATTAATAAGATTCGGAACAGAACCCTTTATAGATTCCAACTTCTCGAACTTATCGACTTTAACATCTGGCCTTGGAATCGCCTTGAGCAGGCCAACAGTATATGGGTGCTTTGGATTCTTAAATATTTCTTTAACGGGTGCTTCTTCCACTATATTGCCTGCATACATTACCGCTACTCTGTGACACATCTCAGCTATAACTGCGAGATCGTGCGTTATAAAAAGAATCGATGTTTTAGTTACTCTGTTTAGATCCTTCATTATATCGAGTATCTGAGCCTGCGTTGTTACATCTAGCGCAGTTGTAGGTTCGTCTGCGATCAAAATCTTGGGATTTGATGAAAGGGCCATTGCTATCATTGACCTTTGAAGCATGCCTCCACTGAGCTCGTGTGGATAAGAATCAATGACTCTTTCCGGACCAGCTATGTTGACAAGCTTTAGTAATTCTAAGGCTCTCCTTCTAGCCTCTTTCTTGAAAGGTTCATCGATTCTTTTCCCTATAAATTTCTTTATTATCCGATAACTAGTAAATTTGGATCTTATGTAGGATTGTGTATGCTTTATTTGGCCTCGAAGTTCTGATATTTTATTCTCATCTTTCCTACTCTCAGCCGCAAGGAGCTGAAGGTTTAGATCGAAAAGTAGCTCATTGTATCTTTCGTAATCACGCTCTAATCCTATGTACTTAAGGTTAATATGGGTTTTTTGTTCCTCTACAATACTTTTTAGCTCCTGAAGGGCATTTTGATCATTTCTCTCGATTATCTCAATTATGCCTTCCTCAGCTTCAGCCACACCGTAATCCTGGGCCCATGAATGTACGTATCTTCTCAGCTCTAGATGTGACTTAAGAGCTGAAGCAGTTTCATAAAATTTCTTAAGATCATCGTCACTCATAGTTTCGCGTCTTATTATACTGTTGGCTATTTCTATCTTGCTGTGAAGCAGTATAGCTTCTGTTATCTGATCCCCTATTTTCATAACTGGGTTCATTGAAAGGGATGGTTCTTGGAATATCATCGATATTTTGTTTCCCCTGATCTTAGACATTATAAAATTGTGTCTCTTCATGTATCTTTTATTTCTTTTAACCTTTACCTTAGTTTCTGACTTAACTATTATTTTTGCCTGTTTATCGAGATCCGCAAGAATATTAAAGTTATCTATGTAAATTTCACCTGAAATTATCCTGCCTGGTGGATCTGGTATGAGGTCCATAATGGAAGTAGCCGTTACGCTTTTTCCGCAGCCACTCTCACCTACAAGTCCCAGTATCTCACCTGGCTTGATTTGGAAAGATACCCCATCGAGAGCTTTTACTATGCCTTTGTATGTAAAGAACTGCGTAACTAGATTATTCACCTTCACGATTGGCTGAATTTCTTCTTCTTTAGATCTCTGTTCTTCTATCATCTTTATCTCCTCTGCCTTGGGTCAAGTACGTCTCTAAGACCGTCTCCGAGGAGACTGACTGATACCGTAAATATCATCAGGAAAATAGCCGGTATCAATACAGCCCACCACTTACCAAATATAAGATATGATTCACCCCAAACCATCATCCTACCAAGTTCAGGTAGGAATGGATCAACTGGCACGACGCCAAGAAATTCGAGAGCTGCAAAAAGTTGCACAACTGTCCCTATATCCAAAGAGAACTGAACGAAGAGCGGAGACAGGACCCCCGGTATTACGTGATAGAAAATGTTTCTAACTGAAGAAGATCCGGCAGCATTAGCAGCTTCTATGAAATTCATATTCTTTATGGAAAGAGTGAGGCTTCTTCCTAGCCTTGCATAAATAGGCCACCATACTATTATGAACGCCAATGCAATATTAGTAAAGGTCAAGCCGATTATAAAAGCAATCGCTAAAGCTAGTATTAATGCCGGTATACTGAAAAATATATCAGTTATCCTCATCATAGCTTCATCAATAAGACCGCCATAGTAGGCCGATACCGTACCAAGTATTAAGCCTATCAGCGCACCTGTCAGCACTATTTCCACGGACAAGGTAAGATCAACTTTCAATGCGGCAAGCATGTCAGGTAGTATAGGTATACCATATTCCGTTGTACCTAGCCAGTAATACCATCCATGGGAAAGCGTTGGAGGGAGAACGAGTGTTGCACTTGGATAATAGCTCTTCCCATGTAAAAAGTTAAGTGCTGAACTTAGATTGGAAACACCAAGCCACCTCGGATCTATATAATCGATTACAGCTATAGCAAAATATACTAAAGTTATTAGCAAACCTACAAAGGCTATTTTGTTAGAAACGATAAGTCTAAGAGTGAAGAGAAAATCTTCAAGCCTAGCTGATCTCTTTTTTTGTTCCTTTCTTCTAGCTTTAAATACTTCTACTTCTGCCATTTGAGCACCTCAATACCTAATCCTTGGATCCAAGAAGGCATACACAACATCGACAATCAGGTTTGCAAACACAAGCACTAAGCCAAATACCAAAGTAACACCCATGACGCCATATATTGAATAACTAGTTATTGCGTTAATGCCAAGTAGGCCCATTCCAGGATAATCGAAAACGTCTTCGATTAAAACTACACCACCCAGCAAACTTGCAAATAGGAGGCCCAAAACAGTAACGGTAGGAATGAGTGCGTTCTTCCTTATGTGCCTTCTTATTATAACTTTCTCAGGTACACCCTTTGCCCTGGCGGTCTTCACATATTCCTGCCTCATATTATCCATCATGCCTGCCCTGAGAAACCTCACTATGCCTGCAAGTATACCCAAGGTCAAAGTAAGGACCGGTAGAACAATATGAAGAAGACCGCTGTATGCAATAGCATAATTGTGGTGAATTAAAGCATCGAATATTATCAAGTGCGTAGGGTGGCTTACAAGAGCACTTGTACCAGGCGTAGTTAACCACGAAGGAACAGGAAACGGAACTAAAGCGTAATTAAATGTTCCAGAAATCGGGAAAACACCAAGAGGGTTTCCTGTTATAGCACCCCTTCCGAACACAATTTGGAATAAAAGAGCGAGTACGAAGGCAGGCATAGCGTATACAGCAAGTGAGAATATTCTACCTGCGTGATCGGCAAGGGAATTGGGCTTTGAACCGATGTAAGTGCCCAGGGGTATAGATATCAATACTGACAATATTACAGCAAATATAGTCAACTGCAATGTATTCGGGAAGAATTCCTCTATACCTGTAAGCACTGGGCCTGTATAAAAGTTACTTACCATAAACCCCCAATTGCCATGTATAAGTGCAGCTAAATAGAAAAAGTACTGTATAGGAACAGGATAGTCTAAGCCAAGTATAGCCTTCGCATGAGCAATCTGAACAGATCTAGGAAGCGTACTATGCGGATTTACATACTGAGATAACAATAGAGAAGTGGGCAAGGCTCTAACAAGGATAAATGTCAACAAAGTCAACCCTATTAGCGTCGGAATTAAAAGGAGCAGTCTACGGATTATAAAGAATCGTAACTCCATATAGTTAGATCAAAATTTACTATAAAAGAATTTTGCAAATTCAGACCAATAGAATTCATTTATCCATTCGACAATCAATATTTTTAAAAAATATTTAAAATATAATATATTTTACGCAATTATCGATTTATATGTCTAAGTGTAGTAAAGGTAATTGTATAGTAAGTCTCCGCCACCGATCGTCCCTATAATGTTCTGTTCCCAGGTTTTCATAACACTCATTGGTACCTTATAAGACATTATCTGGAAATCTACTGCCTGATAGAGGTAAACATAGAATGTCATGTTTATGAGTTCCTCGTTCATCTTGTGGAACCAATAGAGGGCTAGTGTAATATTGGACGTCGAAGTTCCATTATTGTAGTAGCCAATCATCTTCTGCAGATACATAGCTTCCGTTACGTTTCGAGCCGGATTGCTTGTGTTGTATCCGATCCACCACGGAGTCATGTCATTCGGGCCTGGATATGTTGTTGAGTTTTCTGGCAATGCCATTGGACCCAAATAATCCGTTGGATACGGGTAATCCGGAGCCCATCCTAATTCATATATAGGCATGGGATTTTGACCCTGGACCTGGTATCCAATGATACTCGGGAATGCAAGTGGTATAACCGTAAAAGTAAAACCTGTAATGAATGTTGACAGATAATCACCCCACTGAGTTGCTCCAGCTAGATCGTCCGGATCACCACTGAATATTATTATTGGTATATTGAGCGGTTTCCCCTGGTATACATAATCACCCTTATTCGTACCTGATGTTGCGACAGTTATATCTAATGACGAATTTCCGGTAGAATTAACAAGTTTATTCCAGTCTCTTACTCCCTCTTCCCAGTACATCTTGGCTAGGTTTAGGTTGAAGTATGGAACCTGTCCGTTAGTTGTCGCATTCAGTTCATTTATGCTCTGATATCCCAGCATACCTACATCAAGCATACCAGCATATGGTACTGCAAAGGTAACGTTATATATTGCATTTCCTTCGTCCTTGTTCAAATACTCGCTCTCGTTGTAGGCGTAGGCAAAAGCCTTTCTTATCTGCAGAACTGAGAATAAGGCTGAAGGCATATTGGCACTTTTGTCTAGAGTAGACAGCATCGTAGTATTAACGTTTGCATTAAAGTTGTACCAGAATATGCTAAGGGACGGCTTCGACAAATAGTAATCTATGTGTGAAGCATTAAGACCCTCTACCAAAGACCAGTCGCTCGTCGGTATTCCCCCAGTCTGAGCGTAGCCCGATTTCAGCTGCAGATACCTTGTCGAGGTTTCCCCTATGTATTCAAGGACGACTTTATCTATATGCGCCCTCGGGAACCATGGACCAGGAGGATTAAAATCGGGATTCTTAATTAATACTACGGCAGATGATGGGATTATGTAGTCTATTTCATACGGACCGTCAGCCATAACGTTGTTAACCAGATATTGGTTGTAGTCTGAAGCTGATCCTTGTGCTTTATACTCGTTGAAGCCAGTAGCGTTCCATGGGAGCGAATAGGGCGTTAAACCTGACTTCCAGGCCAAAGCTGGCTGGGATGCTGTAGCATGGGCTACTATCCAGTTAGCGTCCATTACATAGTCTCCGCTGGCAGAAAGTAGCTCAAATACGAAATTAGGTGTGAGAGGTTTCTGGAAGTGGAATGTTATACTATTCGTGGCGTTATCCACTGTCATGTTTTGGGTTATGTTCCAGAATGTATTAGAGGTATAATAATTGCCAGGCAGAAGTACTTGGGCGATTATCCAGCCTGGTGTCTCAGGAGAACCTGCATCAAACAAGAGTGTTCGTATGTACGAATAATATACATCCCATGCTGTTACAGGCTGCCCGTTCTGCCATGTAGCGTTAGACCTTATGTGGAAAGTGTAGTTTTCATATGGCTTTATGTGAACTGTGTAGCTAATTCCCCATGGAGTATGTACAGTGTAATTCTTGTAATTCGTATTTATGCCACCGTTAGTTGTTGATGGGAGCTGAGAGGCAAGTTGAGGTACGAATGAAGTAGAAGAAGATCCATTGTACGTGACTAGGAACTGATAAACATTTTCAAGTATTTCGTCAGAAACCGTATCGTATGCTATAGCTCCATCCAGGGTCTTATATGCTCCAGTCTCATCCTCAGCGTTGACGAAAGTCGTTACTACGGTTGGCGCGACATACAGAGAAGCTGAACTCGCAACAACAAAATCCTGATAGAAGTAAGTGTGGAATATGCCTGCAGTTACATTGATAGCTCCAGTCGTAGAGTTGAGTATCTCTCCAGTGTATGTAACCACACCGATTTCATAGAAACCTGACCCAAGGTTGGTCAAATTAACATAGGCTTCGGATGGTGGCAACTTGAATGATCCACTGGTATTATTGTAATAGTACGGCAACGTTATTTGGTCTACTAGAGATCCGTTTTTATAGATGTAAGCAACCTGAGATATTATTGTAAAATCGGGATTTGATGGCAGTGTATAATAACCCACTAAATACGACAGACTAGTTCCAATTGGGAATATCTGCGTTTGATTTATAAGCGCATTTTTCGAGCTGCTTATAAGAGATACCGTTGCTAGTGATTCATTTTGCGGGAGAACAGGCGCTGCGGCAACTACAGACACGAGAGAATCCAAACTTGTATAAGTCGAACCACCGAAATTAACTACATAATAGACGTAGTAGTTCCCTGGATATTTGTATATATGGGATACCGTTACCGTATCCGAACCTGTATAGTAAACGGTAGATGTTGTTTGATCACCCCAGTATATGGTCATATTGTCAAATTTTCCATTTGTGGTTATCGTCATTGTATACGGCTGTCCTATTGAGGCTGTTGATTGAGCAGATGTCACTTTCGCACTTGTTCCCGTTGTCACCGGATGGTAGAAGCCCAACACGCTGACTACAACAATAATAACTACAAGCACAGCTATTATTGCGTACCATTTCGTGTTGGACGCTTTTGGTGCAACAGGAGGGATATTAGGTTGAGTATTATCCATATTCTTATCCTCCAATTTATGCAAGTGCTTATGTAAATCTAAATATTTAAATTTTGTTGAACCCTATATTTTAGAGTAGATGCTAAATAGTTTCTAGATCAATGCTGTCAGATATCTCATTCACCTTTTACATTGCTCCGTGATTTATAAAAAGTGTTACCAGGGGTTGGCCCAGCAGAAGAAAATAAAAAAGTATCATCTGGAGGTTTACTAACATTAAAAATTTATAACATACCAATTTATCTAAAATTTAAAGTCTAAACGTGCCAAAGCCCACGTGCAAAGATTTCAGTACTTGAGCTTAATTATATAAATAAGGGACCAGATTGAGAATAAAAATTGAACACAAGAAGCAAAGAGATAAAATCCAATTCAGATATCTTTGGCTCTTGTTGTTATCAATAGTACTTATATTAGCAGGAATCAGCGTAACAGCGTTTTCATATACGCAGCATCCTACCTATTACATAAACTCCTCATCGAAGACAGTAATTGTAGGGAATGGCAGTGCAGAATTCTATGGATATTCTGGACTTCCATCTAATCTTACTATAAAGACAGTAAACGGCAATGCGACAGTAGAAGTATACCTAGTATCCGTATACAAAAACGCACTAGGCATAACACAGATAAGTTATACTCTTGAAGGCCACGAAATTATCGGCTTTAATGAGACCACAATAATACGATTGCCCGTACAGTACTTTAGTCCAGAGTATAAAGTGAACGTAACATCAAGCAACAGTACGAATGTAACATTAGTATTCTCAACTCAAATTCCGCAAAAAGCTGCATCAAATATTTATATAGAAGCAATAGGCATATCAATGCTTATATTCGGGATAGTAACGCTTGTAGTTTACATAACAAAAAATAAAACGCCTTGAGGATTATGCAAATTCCTCAAGATCATCTTCAGTTAGTTGGTGTATTTTCTGGTCTATCAAAGGTCCATCTTTAAGGACTTCATCCAGATCTTCATAGGTCGGCCTTTCAACTTCGTAAAAGACTCCGATCGGTATTTTGTCTCCCCATTCAAGACCGAGTTTGTATGCCTGATCGAAGTTGGTAACGTCGTTACCTTCCAGATGGTATACCCTCGGCCTGAAATATTCATAGCTGTTCTCCTTATTCCAAGTAACACATGGGCTCAACACATCGATGAATGAGAAACCCTTGTGCTTTATTGCTTTAACAGTTAATTCCTTGAGGTGCTTTATGTCGCCAGAAAAGCCGCGTGCTACAAATGTTGCACCCGCATTTAGTGCAAATGTTATTGGGTTAAAAGGAGTTTCTATGTTACCATCAGGTGTTGTTTTTGTCCTTAGGCCGATCGGTGCAGTAGGAGATGCCTGGCCAGTTGTTAATCCGAATACCTGGTTATCCGATACCATATACGTAATATCTACATTTCTCTTGGCGGTATGGAAGAAATGCTGAGTACCTTCGAAGAATCCGTCGCCGTCTCCACCGTATGCAATTACCGTCAATTTTGAATTTGCCCATTTGACTCCGGAGGCAAATGGAAGGAGTCGGCCATGCAATCCGTGATATCCGTACGTGTTCAGGAATTCCGGCATATTTGAAGAACATCCTATACCGCTAGCTACCACTACATCCTTTGGATCTATCTTCAATTCTGCCAGTGCCATAGTAATCGCTGAGAGCTGAGCAAAATTTCCGCATCCTGGGCACCAGTCAGGTGGTACCCTTTTGTTTTTATAATCATTCATATTCATATACATCACTCCTTTATAACTTCCTTTTTCTTTCCAATCCGTATCTCAATTTCATTAGCCAGAGCACCTGGATAGAAAGCTTCACCATCATACTTTGTTATCAGTTCAGGCTTGATTAGGAATTGTGCTGCAATATACTTTGAAAGTTGCCCTGAGTAGTTATTCTCTACAGCAAATATCTTCTTTCTGTTCTTAAGTAGGGAACCAATGTCAGGGTTCAGTGGGAATACATTTTTGACCTCTATTGCCCCGATTTTTATCCCTTTCGATCTAAGGATATCTATGGCCTCTTCGACAGCTCCTTTTGTGCTTCCCCACTGTATTATAACGTACTCAGCATCTGATATTTTGTACGTTGGTGTAGGTGGCATTTCTTCAATATAGGTATCAAGCTTTCTCATCCTCTTCTGCATCATCTTTATCCTATCTATTGGATTCGTAATTGCATCGCTAACAACGTCACCATATTCATTGTGCTCGTCTGAATCTTCATTATGCATTAACCCAGCTTGCCCAGGAATAGCCCTTGGAGAAATGCCTGTATCAGTTATAAGATACCTTTTATAATCTTCTTCGTTATCCTTTGCCCTTTCTCCATTGTCAATCTTAAAGTTAAGATCTAATCCGTCTAAAGTATCGTAATGCTCTGCAAGGTAAAGATCTGACATAACAAATACCGGTGTTTGGTACTTTTCAGCTAAGTTCATAGCTTCCCTGGTTATATAGAACGCTTCTTCTATATCCCCGGGAGCGAAAACGATCCTCGGGAAGTCTCCTTGAGAAGCTCCAAGGACTTGATTCAGGTCACCTTGCTCGGTTTTAGTGGGTAAGCCTGTTGATGGGCCAGGCCTCTGCGCCTCGTATATCACTATGGGGACTTCTGTCATACCGGCCAATCCAACTGCTTCAGTCATAAGTGCAAATCCTCCGCCGGATGACCCAGTCATGGCCCTTACTCCTGCATAGTTCGCACCTATGGTGGTATTTATAGCAGATATTTCATCTTCCGGTATTTTGACAAAAACACCATATTTCTTTGCATGCTGTGCAAGGAAGTGTAGAGCTGATGAAGCTGGAGTCATTGGATAGGCCACATACATCTTAAGGCCGCCAGCAACAGCACCTAAGGCAACGGACATACCTCCAGAAAGCATATACTTCTTCTTACCATACTTAAATTTCTTGCCAAGCGGCTTATAATTTGCCAGATAATAATCGTAACCCTCTTTGGCTGCCTTTACATTGGCTTCAGCTATGTCGCCTTTCTTCCCAAACTGATCCCTTATAACACCAGCGAGGATATCAAAGTCTATGCCTATAGCAGCTATCGCCGCTCCAAGGCCGACTGTGTTTTTTAACAACGGATTCTTGCTGTACTTTGATGCAATATCTGATAGGGGAATTGGGCAGTAATTAGTTTCCCTCTTAGTATAGTTCTTTATTGAGCTATCAAATATAGCAACACCGTCTTTTCCAAGGGGAGATGCCCCTCCTTCGTTTATCTCTGGATTTGTGTGCCTTTCAACGCCGTCAAGATTAAGAGCTATCAATACATCTAACCCGTCTCCTTGATTTTTTACTTTCTCGTCCGAAGCCCTTACTTGGTACCAGGATTCACCGCCTCTTATTATATCCTGATAATAGTTGTACGATGTAGCGTATAACCCGCTTCTTGCAAAAGTTCTAATAAGTATCTCTCCTGCGGATTGCACACCGTCACCAGCTGCACCCGCAACTCTTATAATAACTTCATTTTGTTTCATGATGCTCGTGTTTTGTTATTACTGTATGATATTAATATGTTTTTTCCCAAAAGTTAACGTATCGATATTTAGATATTTGAACACGTCATTAAATATTAGATTGTATACTTATCTAAGCATTAAATTATTTTATCTCGATGCAAAATAAAATAATCAAAAATTTATAGACGTATTCTATATTCTATTATGAGAACTGAAAGGGATGTAATTGGAGAAATACAGCTTGAAGATACTGTATTTTACGGTATAAATACTGCTAGGGCCAAGGAAAATTTCAGGATAACCGGCCTGACCTCCGATTCTGACCACATCGTTTCTATTGCACAGATAAAAAAAGCAGCAGCCATGGCTAATGCGGAAGCTGGTGCACTGGACAAGGAAAAAGCTGAATTTATAGAGAAAGCGTGTGATGAGATCATAAGTGGAAGATACCACGACCAATTTGTTATAGATGTTTACCAGGCCGGTGCTGGAACATCTTTCAACATGAACGCAAATGAGGTAATTGCAAACGTTGCACTTACATTAATGGGCAAGAACAAAGGAGATTACTCAGTAATACACCCCAACGACCACGTCAACATGAGCCAATCAACAAATGACGTTTATCCTACAATGATGCGGCTAACGGTGACGAAAAAAGTGAAGAAACTTAAGGAGGCCATTTCCGACTTAATAGAAAGCCTGGAAAAGAAATCCAAGGAACTTAGGGGTATACCAAAACCAGGCAGGACGCACCTTCAGGATGCAGCACCTGTAACGGTTGGATTGGAATTTTCTGCCTACGCATATGCAATAAAAAAGGATAGAGATGAAATTACTGATGCCCTTGATTATATAATGGAATTAAACATAGGGGGGACGGCAGTCGGCACGGGCATAAATACATCAAAAAATTATCAGGAGAACGTTGTAAAGCATATAGCTGAGATAACGAGGGAAAATTTCAGGAAGAGCAGCAATCTGATGGGAATTATGCAGTTTATGACTGATTTTTCGAGAGTGATGAATGCTGTTACGAACCTAGCACTAGATATTGAAAAGATAGCTAATGACATAAGGCTTCTCTACTCAGGTCCTGGGACAGGTATACATGAAATAATAATACCCGCGGTGCAGCAAGGTTCGTCCATAATGCCTGGAAAAATAAATCCGTCCATAGCAGAGGCAATGAACATGATATGCCATTCGGTTATAGGTGCGCAACAGGCAGTAAACATGAGCGTACAGGCCGGGCAACTGGAACTAAATGTAATGATGCCTAATATAGATTACGAGCTAACGAGATCAATCGACATAATGAGAAACGGCCTAATAATGTTCAAAGAAAAACTCATCGACGGGATCAAGGCCAACGTAAACACATGCAGAGAACATCTCGCAAATAGCTTTGGATCCGCTGCACTCTTGAATCCATACCTTGGCTATGATAATGTTGCAAAGATAGTCAGAGAAGCCGTCGAAACTGGTAAATCAATAAAATCATTAGTGTTAGCAACTGGTAAAATCACAGAAGAGCAGTATATGAAAATTATGGAAAGTGGAGTCCCAAAGGATTGAGGACTCCATCAAATCTATATTCCTATCCACGGGTTTTTACGGTAAGCCTTGGATATGATCATTGTTTCAAAATTTTTAACCCCATTTAGTTTTGAAATAAAAGCCTCAAAATTCTCAATTGCTTCCAAATTAAGGAAGAGCGTTTCTGCTATCAGTTGGTTTTTACCACGCCTTCTGTAGAGACTAAGGACGTTTATATTATCGCTTATGGCTCCCGCTATTTCATCCATCCTATTTGGGTCTACGTCAATTATTATATATGCTTTTATACTGTTTTCCACTGCTTGAAGATCAACAAGTGCGGAGAATCCTATTATGATCTTTTTCTTTACCAGTTCGTTTATTCTTCGCCTCACCGTTGCTTCGCTTGTGTTCAGAGCTTTGGCTATTTCGGCGTTCGATATGCGTGCATTGTACCTTAAAAAACATATTATTTGTTTATCGAGTTCATCCACGGGGAGCAAAGAGGGATCTATTTTCGACCACCTTATGGCGACATCACAGCTATATCCCTCCAAGTACTGATCTGAAATGTCTTTCTTCTCCATATTATGTTATTTAATTTAAATATATAAATTATTAGTTTCAGATTCTGTTATTTTATAACGTATTGCAAAAAAGTAATTTATATTTTATGAAATATAGTCGTCTATCGTTTTTTGCCGAACGACATACAAACTAAAATATAAGGACAAAATTCACACTCAGATGAAGATATACTTTGAAGCCTACGGCTGCACTTTGAACCAGGGTGAGACCGCACTCTACGTGAATAAACTCCTAAACGAAGGAAATACGCTTGTATCGAATCCAAAAGAAGCGGATCTATCTATAATAGGCACCTGCGCTGTCATAAAAAAGACGGAAGATCATATGATGGCAAGGATACAGAATCTTTCTAGGTTCGGGAAAGTTGAAGTTATAGGGTGCTTAGCTCCTGTTAAGGGAAAAACCATGGTGGAAGATAATGTCAGCGTAATAGAGAAGGATAGATTCCGAAGCTTTCAAGAGGTCATAGATGAAGTAAGCCCTGTAAATGCAGAGATCGTTTCAGGCATACCAATTAATCAGGGATGTACTGGAAAATGCAATTTCTGCGTATCCCATATAGCTAGAGGAAAACTTGTTTCAAGAAAGCCTGAAAAGATCGCTGGACAGATAAAAATACTCCTTCAGCGCGGAATCAAGGAAATAAAGATAACATCTCTAGATACAGCAGCTTATGGCAAGGATATAGGGCTTCGCCTGCCTCATCTGATAAGAACGATAACAGAAATCGGGGATGACTTTAGGCTAAGGGTAGGAATGATGGAACCCAAGAACACCTTAGAAATTGTTGACGATCTCATAAGTGCATACAGAAGCGAGAAGGTTTTCAAGTTCCTTCATCTTCCCGTGCAGAGCGGAGACGATTATGTCCTAGAAGTTATGAACCGGGAATATACTGTATCAGATTTTATTAGAATAACAGGCAAATTTAGGGAGGCTTTCCCAGATTCGACCCTTTCTACTGATTTAATAATAGGGTACTACGCAGAAAATGATGATAGTTTCGAGAAAACTGTCCAATTAATAGAAAAAATAAGGCCAGAAATTATTAACGTCACTAAGTTCTCTCCGAGGGAACTGACAGCTGACTTCGAAAAGAGGCCAAAGCCCACTAATATACTAAAAGAGCAGGACAGAATGATAGCGGACATGCATAAGGAGATACTACAAGAAAAATTTTCCAATCTTATAGGAAAGACAGAATTTGTATTGATTACGGAAAACGGTAAAGGGCGATCAATGATAGGGCGGGACCATGCCTACAGGCCAATAGTTATAATGGACAAAACAAGGAAATTTGAATTTCATCAGGTTGAAATAACTGGATTTGAAAATACTTCACTTATCGGCAGGATCATCGACTGAAACTATCTCGTCCAGCACATATCTATTTGAGTTTTTAACGAAGCCCATTTCAAACTCAGCCGGAGTCAGCAAAGGCATGGTGAATTTTTGCTGGTCATCTATCGGAACCCTTGGGCAGCCTGTATATACTACTGCATCACATCTCATGTTCTCTAAATCCTGATTCGATATGTTGTCCGTAACGGCTAAAATACCTTCAAGCCCCATCTGCTGGACCTGGCGTAGAATGATTCTTGCCAGTCTTTCTCTCCTCTGGCCTATCCTTGTGTCAGATATAATGCATATTTTCCTTGCTTCTTTGGCTCTGAATATCTGGGCATACCTTTTTCTGATAAACTTGTCTGCTTCATCCTTCATAGAGTGAAGCTTATAGTCGTTTAAATCTAAGACAAAAACCTCTCTTTCTGTAGACAGTTGTGCACCTATGCCATGAAATTGTCCAGTAGACACAAGAACGTACGCATCCACATCGTAGGATATGCTATGCACAGAGCTAAAATTGCATCCTAGTACCTGCCCGTCATAGGCCATCCTGCCATCTTTTTTTCCGATTATAACGGTAAATCCCTTATTTTCAAAGATTTTCCTGACTTCATCAGCAACTTCTTTATACTGAACTGAGAATAAGAGGCCGATACGATCGTATTTTCCCTCCAACAGCGATGTATCAATGTTCGAAATCCTCGCATTATAGTGGTGCTCAACAAAAATTGTAGGTTTTGGGTATTTTACGTTTGGCATAGGGGAATGCCCGATCTGAACTATCGCATCTACCTTATCATAGATGGATGAGGGGCCGATATCACAAGCCCCGTATACTGGTGAAGATGATATCACTACATTATAATTAGCTGAAAGGTAGTTAAAATAGTGATATACCTCGGGCTTGAGTCCGTCAGGCAGCTGTAGTAATATCTTCTTTGCCCCTAGATGTTCTAATGCAGCACGTATCTCCTCTATATCTTTGTATATATCTAAATTCATATAATTCTCAAAATTATTTTTGTACATAATCTAAACACTTTGACGGTCCTTATCTACACTGATCTTCAACTAATATACAATCATTTCGTATTATAGATATCTCAAAACCTTTCGATCAGGTTATGTATGAATAGAGGCATAAATTATAAGCTGGGCTATAAGCGACAATACAGTCGATACTAGTATTGGGACTAAGAAAGGAACTCTATAGATCATTACCTTTCCGCTATTTGTATCTTTAAGTTGGTACTTTATAGTGTTTCTTAAGTATTCGTGTTCGTCGTACAGCACATTTAGCCCCCTTAGCTTTAATCCATTCAAACGTGCGTAGACAACAAAATAAAGCAAAGCCCCTCCAGATGCAACCGCTATAAAGAAAACGAAGACAATAGAAAATGGGATATAATTGTTGAAGCGTGGAATAGAAGAAAATAGCAGCACCACAGAAACAATGCCCTTTATATCTCCTATGCCAAAAAGAAGCTCACCGAATCCCGTGAGAAGGAACATACCTACAATCAAAATCGTCAATAAATTAATTGTATCAAAAAATCCTATTCCAATTATTATTAATGGCAAAACAATATAGACATAAATATTCGGTTTTATAAATACGGCAACCGTAGAAAGTATAGTAACGATGGACATGACAACATCCTTATCCAATATATAAAACGCCAAGGCCAGAATGAATATTGGCAGGAAGGTAAAGGAGTTTATACTTCTTTTCTTTACATCAGAATGTGATCCGAAGATTAGCAGGGGTAAGCTTATAGCGATAGATGCTATAATCGGAATGAATCCGTTCATCTCTCGAAATAATGTATGTATGTTTTATTTAAGTTTCTGCGGAAAGAAAAAATTTCCTCCTAAAATAATAAGAAAACCTTTGAAGAAATGCGCATTAAACCTGAATCTCGTCTCCAGTTTTTTCTTTTCTCTTTAATATCACACCGATGATTGCTATTATTATGCCTATTATTAACAAGACTATGCCAAATACGGAGAGAAGAGACAGGTATGAAACTGATAGCGGCAAATACGAGTATGTTACGGGTGGTTGTGAACTATTAAATGCGAGCAGGTAATAGCTTCCAGTTCCCAAATCGTATCCTTTAACGTAGAGCGAAGATACGTGAGTATTTTCAATTGGGCTTATAGCGTAAGTTGCATAATTACCCGATGTTACTTTTGAATAGTTTGATGAGGTTACCACAATCCAATTGGGGAATGTACTTGAAACAGTAAAGAGTGAAGATGAAGTGAGCGTGATCTCCCTACCGTATTGCCCCGTGGCAAGCTCTTTTACAGCAGTATCCGTAACAGTATAGTGGAGGATGGCTGCGTCACCTCCAGCAAATATCACTATGCCAATGACAAGAACTACGACACCGATGAGTACAATTTTTTTCCTCATATGAAAAAAATGATAAAATTGCAATATTAAAAACTTTATATCTAATTTTTTGGAGGCAAAAATGAAGAAAAATTTAAGTGGCTCTATTTCTTGCCGCTGGATCCGGATGAGCTCTTATTGTAGCTCATAGAGGCTTTTCTCAACGACGATAGGCCGTTATTCTCGAATAAGTCGCTAATTTGTTCCACGGACAATTCTTTGGTTTCTGGCATTATATAATAAAAGATCAATACTGCTATTAATGAAAGGATGCCGAAAACAAACATTACATTTTTTATTGTTATTAATGCTTCGAGTACAGGGAATATTTCTATTATGGCAAAGTTAGCGATCCAATCTACAAAAGCTCCAAGAGATGCATAGAGGCCTCTCATATTGGTTGGGAAGTACTCACCCTGAATCATCCAACCTGTACCACCGACACCGAATGCAAAGAAGATTATGAAGCCGGCAAATGCAATTAGTAAACCAACATCAAATTTAAGGTAGAGCAAAAGCCCGCCCAGTAAACCGAAGAACGTCATACCGGAGTATCCTAGTAGGGCTAACTTCCTTCTTCCGACCGTATCTATGTACCTGAAGCCTATGTATGTTGCTGCCACGTTAATCACTGCGAGTATTGTTGCAGCTGCTACAGCATATATTTGTGTAAATACTAAAGATTGCGTTGCCGAGCCAAACAGGTGTAATTTTTCAATTACTATTGGCCCATAATAGAACGGTATATTTATGCCAGTAATCTGTTGGAATACAAAGAAAAGGGCGACAACTAGAAATGCTCTCTTCACACCGTTTGTGATCTTAGCTCTCTGCCTAAACTTAACCTCCTTTAGCTCATCAACACTTAGATTTAATCCGAGTTTCTTGAAAGCCTCTGAGGCTTCCTTGTATTTTCCGTTGATCATTAACCATCTTGGAGATTCGGGCATCATAAACCTAAAGCCTAGGCCAATGAGAGCAGGTATGGCCGCAACACCAAGCATTATCCTCCAGTCTAAAACTGAAGCTAGACCTGGTGCAGCATAGAGTGTGGCCATTCCTACAATATAAGCACCAAGTATTCCTATAGTTATCATCCACTGCTGCAGTATTCCGAGTGAACCTCTCCTGTCTTTAGGGGCATACTCGGATATATAAGCTGTAGCTATACCAGAATCAGCACCGACCGCCAAACCTATAAGTGTTCTTGATAGGAGAAGCATGGCGAGATCTATGGTAAATGCTGATAGTATTGCACCAGCCGCATAAATAGCTGCATCTGCTATCAATAGATATTTCCTGCCGTACCTATCCGTGAGACCAGCTGCAATCAAAGCTCCTACGGCAGCCCCCAGAGATGCACCTGCAACTAGGTATCCTTCTATGAAACCCTGCACAGGGTATGGAATAAACACCAACGCTGTGCCGATATTAGAAGTATCGTAACCGAAGAGAAAACCACCGATAGTTGCGAGTAAGGTCAGTAGCCAATAGAACCTTGTGACTTTGCTGAAGTCAAGTTTTTCTATAACTTCATGATATTCCATATTCTTCGATAAATAGACTGTATTTAATCTTTTGTCAGAAAATATATGAAATATATCCAAAAACTCTGTAATCTAAATGATTATAAATTCACCGCAAAAATATATTTGATAAAATTCTAAATAAATCGAAAAATTTACATAAATCTTCAATCAATGGCCGTTATAAATAGCCCAGTTAGGATTGCATTATTTATAAAGTGTAAGGGAACAGCAATTGCCTTGTTAAGCAATTTCGGTATAGCTAAGCTTTCTTCGTACCCTGTGGCTCCAAATAAACTGACTGCAGATTCAGTAACTGCTATTGATCTTTCCGTGGAAAACAGCTTTGCAGAATAGGCTAGGCGGATATCATCATTTATCGATGCCCTATAAACCAGAGATCTTGCTGCCTCTGTATCAGCATACAAATGGAAGAGCTTATCTTGAACTGTCTGGTTAGATAAGAGACTTTTACAAGCTATTTTTCTCTCTTTAACATGCGATGAAACTAGCTCCAAAGCACGTTCCATTATTCCAAGGGAGATTGATGCAGCGCCTATTGAAAATATCCTTGCTATAGTTGGAATTATTTTTATGCCTTCGTTCTCCTTTCCAAGGATTCTGTGTTTTTCAAGTATGAGATTATTGAAGCTTATTTCGCCCCAACCTATCCCTTTCATTGCTGATCCGATAAGATGAGTTCCGAGTTCTAATCCTACGTCACTTTTTAAAACAATAAATGTAGTAAACGCAGCTGGATCTTCATGCGTTTTGGCCAGAACAGCGTATAGATCAGCGTCTCCACCCATAGTGATGAATGTCTTAGACCCTTCAAGTATCCAATTTTCCTCGTACTTCCTGGCGGAAGAAGCAATTGCAGAAGCTGTAGCTCCAGAAGATGATTCAGTGATTGCTATAGTGCCTATGATTTCACCATCCGCCATTTTCCTTAGATAACTATCTTTTTGTTCTTCTGTCCCTAACTTATCTAAAGCATATGAAGCAGCAACGTGAGTTACGTAAAGCCATGCGACTTCAGGGGAAACCTTTGAGATCTCTTCTGCTATTAAGGAAAATGAATAAGTATCTTGGACACCTATGCCTGGCAGCATGACGGAGAAAAACCCATTTTTCCCTATTTCTCTAAGTATATCCATCGGGAAATAATCATCATCTTCGATCCTCTTCTCGATCGGTTCTATCCTTCGCTTTGTGAATTCAGCGATGCTTCCTTTAATAATGCTTTGCTCTTCAGAAAGGCACAACATTTTAATCACTTCTATTTTCTGTTGTGACAAGGTAATAATCATTATCTATTTATTATTTTTCCAATCCATGGACCTTATTTCATGAATATGAATTGTTAACCAAAAAACGTTTTATTTGATATGTAAATGAAGGATTATGTCAGGAAAGCTTGAAGGCAAAACAGCGCTCATTACGGGTGCTTCCAAAGGCCTAGGCAGGGCCATAGCAGAAGAATTCGCCAAAGAAGGCGCAAGAGTTGCTATAAATTACGCCCACGACGAGAAATCCGCTCTTGAGGTTAAGAAAATAACCGGTGGAGAAATATTTAAAGCAGATGTATCAAACAGAGATCAAGTAAAGGAAATGGCTAGGCAAATACATGAAAAACTAGGGAAAATTGACATACTTGTCAATAACTCCGGCATATGGTACCTTATGCCTTTTGAGAATTACGATGAGGAAAAAGTAAGGCGAATGTTAGATGTTAATTTAATGGGTGCTATCTATACAACCCTGGAATTTTTGCCAGACTTAAAGGAAAAAAAGGGAACAATTATCAACATAGGGTCAAATGCCGGCATTGGTACAGCGGCGAAGAACACAACTTTCTATTCTCTTACAAAGGCTGCCATTATTATGTTAACAAAGAGGCTTGCATTTGATCTTTCCGAATATAGCATAAGGGTAAACGCCATCGCACCAGGATGGATAGAAACAGACCTAACAATAGGCGGAAAAACTGATGAGGAAATAAGAAAACTTGAGGAAGACTTTAAGTCTAGAACCACGCTGAAGATGTTCGGCAAACCAGAGTATATAGGCAAGGCGGCCTTGTTCCTCGCTTCCTCTGATTCCGTTTATATGAACGGCCAAGTAATAGTGATAGATGGAGGTAGGATAGACAATTTAACTCATAGTATTTAAAATTATTTATATAATTATCGTATTTAATAAACTTTAAGTTATATTACGGAATTTTGAGTTATCATGGATGTTGTGGTAGTAGGATGCAAAGGATTCGGTAAAGAACACCTGAGAGTGTATTCAAAGAACGGAATAGATGTTGCTATAGTTGAGAGGGATAGTAAGACTGCACAAGAGTGCGTAGAAAAATTCAATATAAAGAAAGTATACAGCAACTTTAACGATTCTTTAAGCTCAAATGCGAACGTCTTCGATCTTGTTGTTCCAGATGGGCTTCACCACGACATGGCCTTCACATTGATGAAGTTGAAAAAACACGTGCTGTTGGAAAAACCGATAACACCAGACATAGACTCTGGGATAGACCTTATAAAAACCTCTAATGAACAATCTGTGAAATTCATGGTAGCGGAACAATTCTATTTCGATCCTACAGTAAAATTCATAATAAATGAAATTAAAAAGGGGACCATAGGAAAGGCCCATACAGTGATAGTGAGACACCAGTCTCATCGAAAGCTTGAGGGGTGGAGAAAAGAATCCAGAATGATAGGCCGCGGTATCCTTATAAACGAGGGTACACATTATATTGATACACTTCTCAACATAGGCGGGCGGTATTCCTCTCTTAGATCG
Source organism: Thermoplasma volcanium GSS1 (assembly GCF_000011185.1). Taxonomy (NCBI): domain Archaea; kingdom Methanobacteriati; phylum Thermoplasmatota; class Thermoplasmata; order Thermoplasmatales; family Thermoplasmataceae; genus Thermoplasma; species Thermoplasma volcanium. The sequence goes on from NC_002689.2 coordinate 1,418,058, forward strand.
TACGTTCACAGGACTTGGGAATCAGCAGGCGAAGATACTGCGGAAGCAGTTTTTAATTTTGAAAACGGCATGCATGGCGTGTTCTTTTACTCTTGGAACTATCCCCACGCACCTGAACTTCCGGAATTCGAAATTATCGGAGATTCGGGAAGCATATATGAAGACGTAAAAACAAAGCCTACCGGCGAATGGTCTGATCGAAAAAGAAGGACTGCCTACGGCGATCCAGTTGTGAACGGCAATCACGTGAACATAGAAATTTATGATGTTATAGAAAAGGAAATAATGGACTTCCTTAACAGCGTTGAGAAAAATGAACCAGTACCTATGGATCCTGAGCTTGCTCTGAGGGATCTCATCACTATAGATAGGATATACAAAGCGTCTTCAGATTGATATTGTAGCAGCTTCAACTAGATAGCTAAAGAGTGCATCGAAATCCACATACACACCTATTCCATCCCCTTTGTTTGCTTCTATTACGCCCTTCTTCATTCTGAACGGGTTCCTGACTATGTCTTTCCTGAAATATTTCTCATTTGGCGATGTATCGCCAGGGTAATCTATTAACTCTTGTGAGGCCAGGGCTATATTAAAGGCCCTTCCTATACCTGTTTCAAGCATTCCCCCGACCCAGCAATGCCCATTGTTTTCTCTTGCTATTTTTGCTATTTCTATCGAATTATGGAGACCTGCAACCCTCCCTGGTTTTATGTTAATTACATCAACTGCCCCAATTTCGAATGCTTTTTCCGCCTTCTCTGGATCGGTTATAGATTCGTCAAGGCATACCGGAGTTGATATTTCTTTTTTAAGTTTTGAGTGGTAGATGAGATCGTCTCCGCGGAAAGGCTGTTCTATGTATTCAAGTTCGAATTTATCAAGTTCCTTGAGCAAAGGTATATCATGGTAGCTGTAATCTCCATTGGCGTCAACACTCAGCCTTATATCAGGGAATTCGTCTCTGATTTCAGATACTATGTTTTCTCGACCTCTTTTTATTTTAACCTTTATTCTCTTATATCCAAGGGATACAGCAGACCTAACCTGTTCCTTCATTTCCGATATATCAGACATGCCTATAGATATACCAACGTTGGCATAGCCCCTGCTCTTTCCCATATAATCATCGAGAGGTTTTCCTGCTAACTTGCTGTGATAATCCCAAAGAAGCATCTCAACTGCTCCCTTGGCCATGTTGTGGCCCTTTATCCCCTTAACGCGATCTAGGAATTCATGCGGCTGTGGAGCATCTGCTACGTACTTAGCTAGGAACTTTTCTATGGTATTGATGGCAGTATCGTTATATTCGTATCCATAGTCTGGGAGGAAAGATGTAACTATTTCAGAGAAGGCATCGATACCATCCTTATTCATGTGCAGAATTATCGCTTCCCTGTATTCTTCTGTACCGAAGCTTGTAGTAAACGGTCTTATAAACGGAATTCTAACTTTAAAAAATCTGATCTGCATAGATCCCTTATCGCTCCCTTAAATAAATTTAATCTTTTCTAAAATCGGTCTAAATTTTTATATTTGAATCTGTGCGTCATAAAAAATGTTTTTATATCTCTTTGATAGTAAAGAAGTGTGTACGGGACGTTTGATCTTAAAAGTCTTCCACCTTCAGCAAGGCTCGTACTTGCTTACCTAAGAAGCGCCAAAATATCAGACGTAGCTAGGATAATGGAAAACACTGGCCTATCTAGGAGATCGGTTATGAACTCCGTAAAGATGTTGAAAGAGCTTGGCCTAATAGATATACAAGTATGCCTGAGTGACACTAGAAGGAGGTATTACTGCGTGAAGATTTTTCCCTGATTTCACTTGATTTATGCTATTGAAAGAATTACCTCTTTTTTGGATGTACGAAAAATAATAATTTTTCCGTATGTGTAGCTCTTGCACATATAAACAGCATTAAATAAATTCACTGAATATGACTGTATGGATCCAATGGAAAGGATGACCGAAATACAGAAGGTTTTTTCAGCAAGCTCTAAGATTAAGCCTGATCTTACTGAGAGTTTTCTATCGTTTATGGAGAAGACCCTTGGAAAGGGAGAGCTGGATGTTAAAACCAAATCTTTAGTTGCACTGGCTCTCTCGCTAGGCCTGCAGTGCGAGTGGTGCATAACATACCATACAAAGAAATGCCTCGAAGCAGGATGCACAGAATCAGAGATGATGGAGACCGCTTACATTGCAGCGATAATGGCAGGCACTCCGGCGCTCATGAACGTCAATATCATGGAAGAAGCTATAAGAGGCTTCAATCAAACAAATTCTGATTCAGATATATCTCACTGAAGTCCATTATTTTATGCCCATGTTATTTATTTGCAAAAATTTAAGTATGATAGACATATTCACGCACTATGAAGTCTGGTGGTTCACTTTATAGAGATTGAGGATTTGAGACAGGATTTGCTTGAGAATACTAAATCTATTTTAGCTTTGTTGGAAAAAAGAAGAGAGATCACAAGGAAAATAGGGAAAATAAAGCATAACAATGGGCTTCCCATAAGGGATGCAGAAAGAGAACTAAGGGTAAAATCAGAACTATGTTCTAATAATCCGCTCTTAAACGTTCTCTTCGAAGCATCCATATTCGATCAGCAGTCATTGAACTCCGCTATGGATCTAAGGCTTTCAGGAGATAAGGATTCTTTGCTCTTTGCTTTAGGACTTATTCTTTCCAAGCCCGGCATAATAATATGCGTCAACAGAGCAGTACCTAGGTCCCTAGAAGCAGGATGCCAGCTAAACGGCGGCCATATAGTGGTAGGTGGCAATGTAACTCCCGATGCAGTAATAGACTTGAAAACCGGTGAACTGGCAAAACTTGAAGGGGAGAGCCTATTTATTTCCGCTGCATTTATAGAAAGTAGGCATCGGCTAAATTCTGTGAGGTTATTGCTATGAAGGTTGGGATTATAGGAAAACAGGGCAGGCTGGGGAGAGTCCTACAAGCTATCCTAGATGAGAATGGCTTCGATGTTGTAGAAAATAACTGGGACATAGCTTTTCTCTCAGTGCCCATTGGTGCAGCTATTTCGTACATAGAAAAATATGATGGACCATTTATAGAGGTAAGCTCTGTAAAGACGCCTTTCAAAAAATATGCCGGTAGAATAGTAAGCATACATCCACTGTTCGGGCCCGCTAGCTATAAAGATGGCGTTCACAGAACAGTGCTATTCATCAAAGACATTTCTATGCCAGAGTATAGGGATTTAATTGCCGAGATGTTCCGTGGATACGAAATCGTTGATACAACAGCAGACGTCCACGACAAAGAGATGGCAAAGTCACTTGCGCTTCCATATGCAGTTGCGATCATATCGAAGAATATCGACACAGCATTCAGAACCAAGTCGTTCGACACTTTTAAAGGGATAGTTAGAATATTAGAAAATGAAAATGAAGAAGTGATGTTAGATACGATAAATAAAAATCCTTATGCGCAATATATGTACGATATAGTTAAGAATTTAGGAATGGTGATACAATGATAATGATAGCGGACAACGAAGAAATTAAGGAAAATGTGGTACGAAAGCTCGAAGAGAATGGATCGGATTACAAAGTTGTCCCATTCTACGAAAAATACGTTATAATCGAAGGCAATAAAGATGCTGGGGAAAGATTATACTCAAAAAAATACAGAGACAAAACCGTAGTAGATGTGGGTGATATTAAAATTGGCGAAGGACTCGTTTTCGCTGCCGGCCCGTGTTCAGTTGAAGACGAAGACCAAATAATAGAGATAGCTCGCTCTGTGAAAAAAGCTGGTGCCAACATGCTTAGAGGGGGTGCCTTTAAGCCGAGGACATCACCGTATTCATTTCAAGGGCTTGGAGAAGAGGGGTTAGAACTGCTAAAGAAAGCTAAAGAAGATACCGGGTTACCTATAGTCACAGAAATAATGAACCCCGAGTACTACAAATTCTTTGATGATATTGATATGCTTCAGGTTGGGTCTAGAAATGCACAGAATTTCGATCTTTTGAGATTTTTAGGTAGGCAGAAAAAACCAGTTCTATTGAAGAACGGAATGGGCAACACGCTTAAAGAATGGCTGGAAGCTTCAGAATACATAATGTCCGGTGGCAACGGCAATGTTGTCTTATGCTATAGAGGAGTTAGGGGAATAGAGGAAGCAACACGCTTTTCTATGAACGTAGGCACAGTAATAGCAGCAAGATCGATGACGCATCTGCCAATGTGCGTAGACCCTAGCCATGCGTCTGGAAAACGTGAGTACGTAGAGGCAATGACGCTTGCAGCTGTAGCTGCCGGTGCGGATATGATAGAAATTGAAGTTCACAATAACCCAGACTGCGCACTATCTGATTCTGAACAGCAGGTAACGCCTGAAGTCTTCGGGAGAATAGTAAAAAAAGCCAAACAAATAAAAAACATAGTTTCTAATTCTCAATTTATATAATCTATCCTATTATTATTTCCGATTAAGATGCCTGTCCTATAGCCGCACTTCTTGCACGCTCCATCATCATTCAGACCCACGACGCTTGAGTTGAAGCCATGCCTTTTTATAAGTAGGGAATGGCAGTTGGGGCAATATGTATCTTCATAATAACCAGGTACGTTGCCGATGTATACATATTTCAATCCCATTGACACGGCCAGATTATAATGTGCTTTAAGTGTCTCTAAAGGCGTAGGTGGAAGATCCATCATTTTATAATCTGGATGAAACCTTAAGAAGCTTATGGGAAATTCGTAGCCAAGTATAGAGATCAATCTCTCAAGCATGGATCTGGCATCCGACAGCTTATCTCCAACCCTCGGAACAACTAGATCCGTGATCTCTACGTGTATCCCTGATTCTTTCATCAGTTTTATTGTATCAAAGATTGGATCGGCGGATGGTACTGAAATATACTTCCTGTAGAAATCATTGCTGGCATTTCCCTTGAAATCAACGGTCGCTGCATCGAGAAAATCCTTACTGTACTCTACAGCTTCCGGCGTCTCATAGCCATTGGTCACGAATATATTTATAAGTCCGCGTTTTCTTGCCAAAATTCCTACATCGTGTGCAAATTCCATGAATATGCTAGGCTCATTGTAAGTGTAGGCTATTCCCCGGCAGCCATCCTCAATGGCTGAATTAACTATCTCCTCTGGGCTATAATCAAAGCCCTCAATATTTCTCCTCTGGCTTATATCGTAATTCTGGCAGTATTGACACGCAAAGCTGCAGCCAACCGTGCTTATTGAATATATGAGTGAATTAGGGTACATGTGGAGTATAGGCTTCTTTTCTATGGGATCGATATTTATTGCTGCTGGCATCCCATAGACAAGAAGATATAAGTTACCATTTATATTCTTTCTTACACCGCAAAAACCTATTTGGTTATTTTTTAGGCGGCAATACCTCCTGCAAGCTGTGCATACAACTGTCTCGCCCTCTTTCTTGAATAGCACTGCCTTTGAAGGTTTTCTAACAGAAACAAACATGATACATAATGATCCGGATCTCGCATTTATTCCTTTTGCATCTTGTATCAAACTTTACCATTGAAATTTAGCAAATCTAAAACAAGTTACGTTTTGTATAATAAAAGTGTTGGGAATAACATAGCGAATCGAAGGCTTTAGTCCACAAGAAAATACAAAAACAATTTTTGGCCTATTATTAATCGCCAGATATAAGTAAAAAACTTATTGATCCGCAGACTAAACTATTAATGATAGAGATAGATGGGGATAATTTAACTCTGGAGGATGTATATTCAGTTTCAGTCCTGCACGAGCCTGTAGAACTTTCGACGAAAGCTCGGAATAAAGTTGCTGAGATCCATAGAAAATTCCTCGATCTTATATCTTCTGGCCAGACGATATACGGGGTAAATACAGGGTTCGGAGGGTTGTTGAACATTAAAATAAGCAGGGAAGAAGAGATCGAACTTCAACGTAACCTTATAAGAAGCCATTCTGCAGGTGTGGGGAAGTACCTTCCGACCGATGTGGTCAGGTCGATCATGGTAATAAGGGCCAATACGCTAGCGAAGGGTTATTCAGCTGTTTCTACAGAATTGATTGATGCCCTGCTAGCCATGATAAATAAAGACGTAGTGCCAGCAGTGCCAGAGTTCGGATCTGTTGGCGCTAGCGGGGATCTTGCTCCACTTGCACACATAGGGCTGGCAATGATGGGAGAGGGCCAGGCCTTCCTGAACGGGGAACTAATGAGATCGGACATTGCACTTTCAAAGGTTGGCCTGAAACCATACGAGTTTAAAGAGAAAGAGGGCGTAGCACTGATCAACGGGACTTCAATGATGGCAGGCATCATGGCTCTCGTAACCTCAAGAGCATACAGGACAATTGAAAACGCAGTGAGATCCTCACTTCTTTCCTTTGAAGCGCTAAGAGGGACTTCAAAGGCCTTTTCAGATTGGATAGTATCAGCCAGGCCTCACCTTGGGCAGATAGCAATAGCAGAAAAAATGAGAAAATACCTTGCAGGAAGTAAAAATGTAGAAAAATCAGATAAAGAAAAAGTGCAAGACGCTTACACACTCAGGTGCATACCACAGGTATATGGCGCCGTACTTGATACGTTAGAATACGTTTCTAGCGTGTTGGTAACGGAGATCAATTCCGCAACAGACAATCCTCTATTCAATGGCAAGGAAGTTGTATCGGGCGGGAATTTTCATGGTGAACCAATAGCGCTTGCTGCAGATTTCCTTTCAATAGCGTTAACAGACATGGGAAATATGATAGAGAGGAGGATAGCCAGGCTTGTTGATACAAACCTAAGCGGTTTGCCACCATTCTTAGTAAAAAACAGCGGACTTAACTCAGGATACATGATACCACAGTATACTGCCGCCGCACTCTGCAACAGAAATAAAGTACTTTCTTACCCGTCCTCTGCAGATTCTATACCGACATCTGCAAACCAGGAGGATCATGTCAGTATGGGTTCTACTTCAACGTTGAAACTTTTGGAAATTGAGGAAAACCTCGAATATATTGTTGCAATAGAATTTCTGCTTGGCGCCCAAGCACTTGAATTCAGCCAAGACCCAATCTCCCCTGTAACAAAAGCCATATACACAAAGATCAGGGAGTATGTGAAACCACTCGATAAAGATAGGCCTTCTTATCTTGACATAGAAAAAATAAGGGAAATAATGAACAAAAACGAACTTATCAATGCGGCTTAAAACGTCATTATCTCATAATTTTTCTCAGACAATTCCTTTATTATTGGGCCTACCCTTTCAATCTTAATATTTTGGGCCTTTTGCAGATCGTCGATTATATTGAAGTTGTTAGCGACTACCTGGCATGCGAGGGGCTTTTCCCCAAGGCTGTTGAAATCATCCAGCAACTTCATTACGTCTTTGTCGTTCTCGGCCACAAGCCTCTCACTGGGCCCAAAGAGTATAAGTTTTACGTCATCGAAAAGCTTGTTCTTCTTGGCGACATTTGCAAAGGTTAGGGCGGTTAGCACTTTTTCCTTTTCATTTTTTCCGGAGGATATTATAACAGCTAAATTCCTCATATTAGAAATATTATTTCTTACTATTTAATCTAATTGAATGTTTTTAAAACACTACTTTTAAATTTTTCTATTAGTCATTTACCTCGTATTAGTTTTAATACCGTGATATTGATAAATTATTACAAAGCCTCTTCGATAGATATTGAGCCTATATTTTTAACCTTATCAGGATGATATTTTGCAAAGCTGTAACCAAAGATAACCGCGAAGGCAACATAGGCTAAACCTATAAAGACGGCAGCTGTTATTGGATTTCCCTCTGAAATTGAAGTCCGCGCCGAATAATAAACTACTATCAAGCCTATTATTATTGACAATATTGGTAAAACTAAATGCGTTATTGCGTTAAAGTGCAGACCATTTCTTTTAATGTAAACTGGTAGTGATGCGTTAACCAGCATATGAGTGAAGAGCAGCGCAAAGATATTTATAGAGAACAATATGAGAGCGCCTGTAAACGGACCATAAAATATGGACGGGATTATGGCTATCACGATTCCACCAATTTCAAGCAGCATGACGGATATATATGGAGAATGATGGATTGGATGTATTTTCGTAATCGATTTCGGAAGGATACCATCCCTTCCGAGCGAATATACAACCCTAGATACTGACGACATAAGGGAAACATTAGAGCTTAAGTAACTATTTACCGTCAAGATTATTAGTATTATACCTGCAACAATACCACCATACCTTTCGAATATTATAACCCCAGGATCAGGAAGTTGTGTAAACCCAGCCATATTAGAAACCCCATACCCTACGGTAAGTGAATATGCGGGTACTAGCAATGCTGCCAACAATACTAGCATAGATATCCATATAGATCTTCTTATTGTCTTTATAGATCCTTTCGTTTCCTCAGCTAAAGTGATTACTGTTCCCGAACCTGCAAAAAGTGGTATGGAAAATATCATAGCAAAAAATAAAAGAGAGAAATTGCCGTTCAATGGTTTTAGTGTAAAAACCGAAATAGTATTCCCGGAACCGACTTTTATGGCTATTATTATGCCCATTAGTATCAAAAATCCTATTTCAATAGAAGCGCTAATCATCGAGTAGTTCAAAGAGGGCCTAAGCCCACGATAACCAAGGTAGAAGGTAAAGAAAGCTACCAAAGCAACAAACAGTAGCTATATGGAGGGAACCTTCTCCAAGCTTGGAGAAACATAATAAAGAAATGTTGCAAAACCTAGCAGCCCAAACGCAGCTAATGAAAAAAATTGAAACATTACGTACCAAAGCGACGTTATAAAACCTGCTGTTGGACCAAGAGACTTAGACACATACCCATAATAACCCGATGCACTCCCCGTGAACTTTGAAAACTGATAGTTCGCATTTAAGAATAAGAAGTAAATCGCCCATGCAAACAGAACGGCGAGAGGAGTGCTACCATATGCAAAACCCGCCGTTATAATTAAAAGAATAGCAACGTCCGCTGCAGGGGCGACATATGATACTCCTTGAAAAATTGCTTGTGCTAATCCTATTTGATTTGGTTTAAGGTTAGATTCATACATATAGTTATATTGAATTAAATGTATTTAAAAGTAATGATGTATATGATCATAATATATATTCTATAAATGAAAAATAATTTGAAAAAAAATAAATAAAGTAATACGTTCAATATTTATGGAAGAAAAGGCAGGAGAAATTCACGCACCCAGAGGCAATAAACTAAATACAAAGGGATGGGGGCAAGAAGCTGCTTTAAGGCTCCTTATGAACAACCTTGATCCAATGGTTGCAAAAGACCCCGCAAACCTAATAGTATATGGCGGCAAAGGAAAAGCCGCAAGAAACTGGGAGGCCTTTGACAAGATAGTTGAAGAGCTAAAGAAGCTTGAAAACGATGAAACATTGCTTATACAATCCGGGAAACCGGTTGGCGTCTTCAAGACTACTAAAGATTCACCGAGAGTTCTAATCGTAAATGCCCAGATAGTACCCCATTGGGCAACAGATGATGTGTTTTGGGATCTAGAAGCCAGAGGTTTAACAATGTTCGGCCAGATGACTGCAGGCTCGTGGATATATATAGGTACACAAGGAGTTTTACAAGGGACTTACGAAACACTTTCGGCTTTAGCGAGAAAGGAGTTCAAAAAAGACGATCTGTCGGGGAAGTGGGTTTTGACTTCCGGATTAGGTGAAATGGGTGGCGCCCAGCCACTCGCAATAACAATGAACAACGCAACGGGTATCATAGTAGAAGTAGATGAAGAAAAGATAAGGAGAAGGCTCAGGGACAAATACCTAGATACTTGGACTGACAGCCTTGATGAGGCCTTAAGGTTGAAAGACGAGGCCCTAAAATCAGGAAAACCTACATCGATCGGATTGCTGGGCAATGCTGCAACGGTATACGATGAGCTAATGAAGAAGAATATTGTGCCGGACGTAGTTTCCGACCAAACTGCAGCTCACGACTTGAACCTTGGGTATATACCGGAAGGCTACACAGTGCAGAGCGCAGCTGAATTTAGAGAGAAGGATAAAGATGGATACGTAAAGAAAGTATACGCATCTATAGTAAAAGAGGCAGAGGCTATACTTTGGTTCATGCAGCATGGATCTAAGGCTTTTGATTATGGTAACAACTTTCGCACAAGGGCCTTGGAAGGAGGCCTGAAAAATGCTTTTGATATTCCTGGCTACGTTCCGGCATACATAAGGGATCTTTTCGCCATAGGCTCTGGCCCATTCAGGTGGGTAGCGCTATCCGGAGATCCGCAGGACATTTACAAAATCGATGACGCTATAATAAAGAACTTCCAAGACGATCCTCACCTCATCAGATGGATAAAATTGGCGAAGGAGAGAGTACACTTCCAGGGTTTGCCAGCGAGGATCTGTTATGCAAGTTATGGTGAAAGGGAAAAAATAGGGCTAATGATAAACGAAATGGTAAGAAACGGAGAGGTTTCAGCTCCAGTTGCTATAGGCAGGGATCACCACGATACCGGATCAGTAGCATCACCGTACAGGGAAACAGAGAAGATGAAAGACGGCAGCGATGCAATAGCAGACTGGCCAATACTCAATGCTTTGCTAAATGCTATATCAGGTGCAACGTGGGTATCTGTACACCATGGTGGAGGTACAGGTATCGGGAATGCCATACATGCAGGCTTTGTTATAGTTGCAGACGGAACCAAGGATGCAGAGGAGAGGATAAAGAGAGTACTCAATGCAGACCCTGGTATTGGCGTAATAAGGCATGCTGATGCAGGATACGAATCCTCCATAGAGATAATAAAGAAAGGGCCAAAGTTCAGGTATCCATACCTATGAAGATAACTAATATAGGGGCTATCGTAACACCAGTCGGAAACAGCTATCATTCTGGCGATAAACAGTCTGAACTTGATTTTATAGAAAATGCAACGATATATATAGAAAACGGTAAAATCGCAAAGATAACAAGGGAACATTCATCGGACGCCGGGGATTTAGATGCAGAAGGAAGCATTGTTATTCCCGGTCTCGTTGATTCACACACCCATATAATTTTTGGTGGAAATCGCAGCCAAGAATTTTACCAGAGGGCGTCCGGATACACATACTCTGAAATATTGCGATCTGGAAATGGTATTTACAAGACAGTTAGAGACACTGCGAATTCATCCGCCGATGAAATTTTCACTCAGTCTATGAAACGCATAGCTGATGCAGTTTCGCATGGGACGACCACGATAGAACTTAAGACTGGTTACGGCCTCTACGAAAAAGAAGAGCGAAAGTTACTTGATGTAGCGAGGAAAATTTCAAACTCTGGCCTTGTAAGTACTGTTTTGACTTATTTGATGCACGTACTTCCTGAGGGAGAAAGCGAAGAAGCGTACGAAAAATATTCAGAGAAAATTCTTTCCTCATTTAGAAACTATATATCCTTCGCAGATGTATTTTGTGATGAAGGGGCTTTTTCTCCAAATGCAGCAAAAGCGTTCTTGAAGTTTGCAGACAACCTCGGCCTAGGCCTTAAAATACACGCAAATGAGATCAATAACATAGGATGCGTAAAGGCATGCTCAGGACTAAATGTAAAGTCATTTGACCATATGATACACGCTAATGCCGAAGACGTCGAAACAATAAGATCAATCGGATCCGCCATAACTCTTTTGCCACTGACAGTATTCGCTTTGGATGAATCATACCCAGACGCAAGGGTCTTCATAGACAGTGGTGTACCGGTAATCATAGCATCAGATATTTCGCCGCTCAACTACAATGCAAATCTAATCTTTGCAATGCACCTAGCTGTAAAATACTCATCAATGAAGCCTGAAGAAGCCCTAACTGCAACTACTATAAACGCAGCCTCCTCACTTGGTTTGGGCGAGAAGAAAGGCACCGTAGAGGAAGGAAAGGATGCCGACATCGTTATAATTGATGTTGACGATTATACTGAAATACCCTACGAATATGGAATAAATACGGTTAAAAAGGTCTTTCATAATGGATCGCTCGTATTCGATAGAACAAAACAATTTAAGTTGTAAGAATTTTATTCAGTGGAACTGATCTACCCGCGCATATCATAAAAAATTATCGAAAAAATAAAAAGTATTATTATTTGGCTGATACTACGTAAATTATTTTCGATATTTATGGTTGCAATTATTAATCTTTATATTTGCCTGCACGCTACAATGGAAGAGTATCCAACGACCTCATCATAATCATTAGTAACATCCCCTGAATTGGAATGGTTAAGAAGAGATATCTTGGCTCCAATTTTTTTAGCTATTATCATTAATATAGCTATAGCACCATAGCCGCACGCTGTTACGTTTTCTCTCTCAATCGTATCATAGAATCCATCAATATCAAGATCTACTATACGCGATATAAGATCCATGTCCTTCCTTTCAACTATATCTGATCTTTCATAGTGCGTAAAATCTGAACTAGCTATTAGTATATACGGCTTGCTTAGGCGCATTAATGCACTCGCTATGTCATTTGCAACGACTTTTTCCTGATCACCTAGTATGACAGGCACGAATGTAAACGAGTTTCCAAACATATACTGCAAAAAGGGTATTTGGACTTCAATAGAGTGCTCTACAGAGTGTGATTCTTCGTCTTTAACTATGTACTGGGAATTCTTGTAAAGTTCTGATGCAAGTTCCTCATTGATTATCGCATTGCCTAAAGGCGTCTCCCAAGAACCAGAGGGGAATATGGAAGCATATGGAGTCATAGGGCGGTGGTTTGGCCCTATTATGATGAAGTCTCTTATGCTGGAATTTCTGAGAGCATTATATGAATACATAGCCGTTCTGCCAGAGTATACTATACCGGCATGGGGAACTACAACACCGATTGGTTGGCAACTCACTTCTGACTGCTGCACATGGAATGATGATATCAACGAAAGCAATTCGTTTCTATTACTTGGATAAAAATAACCCGCCACAGCTGGTTTCCTTATCATCTCTGTTCGACCTTCCCGTTAGGTTCAATTTCCCCAAATACAATGGCTTGAAATTTGCTTATTTTTACCTTCTTGTATTTCCAGCACCCTTGCCATAATCCGGCCTTTTCACAAAGCGCCTCGAGGAATTCCTCTGCTGACATCCTATACTCTGTTGCAACCTGGGGGAGAAGCAGGCCGCTTGCCCCATTGTAGACAGCAATTATGCCATCCTTCCCAACTGTTATAGCTTTCGGCCTTTCCTCTGGGTTAACAGTCACTTCCTGAGGTACCGTAAGTATGGATAATTCGAAAGTTACTCTGTTTAATTCATCCGGCTCCATAGGATCGAAGCGTGGGTCATCAGTAGCAGCATAAATGCTGCTCTTGATTATCCCTTCACCTAGTTCGTAGTATGGCTCTGGAAAACCTATGCACCCTCTTAGTTGGTTGTCTGGATACGTGTTTATAGTTGTAAAAACACCGTGTTTTTCATGAAATATAGGGTCATCTGGCACTTCAGGTAGTTTCTCATTATTTAATTTAGCGGCAGCAGCCCGCCTTGCAAGCATAACGGCTTTTGCGCCAATATCCAAATTAACATTGATTTGTTCGGAATCCATATATGGATCATGGCTATTGCTGTTATAAAGATGATCTGTTTCATTTCCCGTTAAATTGAATAGTGAATGTGGATAAATTTGCTACCTGATATTTAATGATATCATAATTAATGCTTACTAACCTATATGCTTTTTTGAATGCCTTCGAACATCATTCCGATGATCGCGCACAAAGATACTATTTTAAATTATAGCAATCTACGATACATATAAATCTGAATGCCACATTAATATGGCTATGACCACGGAATTCGCAAATGAAATCACAGACGTGGCCAAGGCCATATATGAATATGCTGAACTCGGAAGCTCAGAGTACAAGTCGTCATCTTATCTGGTCGAAGCTTTCAAGAGGCATGGTTTCCAAGTAGATTTCCCCTACCTTGGAATGAAGACAGCTTTCAAGGCAAGATATTTTAATGGGAAGCCAATGGTTGGTTTGCTAGCAGAATATGATGCGCTTCCCAACGGCCACTCATGCGGTCACGATCTCATTGCTGCATGGGCGTTTGGTACTGCGATCAGATTGAAAGACGAATTTGGTATTTCAGTAACTGTATTCGGAACGCCGTCAGAGGAAGGAATAGGCGAATATGCAGGCAGCAAGGCGAAATTTGCCCAAAGCGGCGCCTTCTCTGATGTTGATTACGTTATAGGTATGCACCCGGATGACAGATGGGCCGTAGGATCAACATCACTGGCAGATCTGACCATAGAAGCCCAATTTATTGGAAAATCTTCTCATCTACTCAGCCCTGATTATGGAATAAATGCACTTGATCCACTTGTAGAAAGCTACGTGGCATTAAGCAATTTTCGTAGAAGCGTACCTAACTCCAAATATCCGGTAATAGGGATGATAGTCAAAGAGGGCGGTAGAGCCTCAAATGTGATTCCTGACAAAGCCTCTATGGAAATAGATATACGGGCCAAGAAAAAGGCTGATCTTGCAGGCTTCGTTGATCAGATAGAGAGGATACTCAAGATGGAGGGTGAAATGCACTATTGCAAGCTAAACATAAACGAAGTTACTCCCATATACGACGAATACAAGAGCAACAGAGTTATAGACAGCTTGCTAGAAGAAGAGTGCCAGAAGCACGCAGTTAATCCTTTCAACGTCGACAGAAGCGGTGAAGAGCCCATGGGAAGCACAGATGAGGCAAACGTGAGCCAAGTGATTCCGACAGGGCATCTTGACGTGAAGATAGTTGATCCAGGGATACCGGCCCATACAGATGAGTTTAGAATTGCAGCCGACCCCTCAAGATCTGGTAAAACATTATTAAAAGCTATAGATATTACTGTGGAAACAATAAAAACGATATGGCAGGATAAAAAATTTATGAACAAAATTAAAGAGGAATTCAAGAAGTGATGGCATGACTGAGAGAATAAAGCCACCAAGGCTTAAGGAAGGCGATGAGATACGCGTGATAGCTCCAGCAAGCGCGCCCGATATGAAGAACTTGTCGAGGTCTATAGCCAGGCTCAGGAAAGCAGGCTATAAGGTGACTTTAGGGCATAATATAAAAAGGCTAGTCCAGATGAATCAACTCTCCGCCCCTGATGTGAACAGGAGAGATGAACTCATGAGCGCCTTTATGGACGACAACGTAAAGGCTATTTTCTGCGCAAGGGGTGGATATGGTTCCATACACATACTTCCTTTAATCGACTACGATGTTATAAGGGACCATCCTAAGATATTTGTTGGGTACAGCGATATAACTGCTCTGCACCTCGCTATCAATTACAAGTCTTCTCTAATAACCTTCCATGGCCCAATGCCTGCAGCCGATCCGGATGAGTTCAGCAAAACGAACTTTAAGGATTTTATAGAGATACTGAAGGGAGAAACAACGCATATCAATTCTAATTCTGAGAGGATCGTAAGGTATATAATACAAGGGAAAGTAGACGGCATAAGCGAGGGGACAAATCTTTCAGTGTTTGCATCACTTATAGGTACCGGCTATCTGCCCAATTCTGAGGGGAAGATACTATTTGCAGAAGATACAGGAGTAACTGCAGGCGATATAGACAGGTATCTCTTTACAATGAAGCTTGCAGGCATACTCGATAAATTTTCAGGCTTTGCATTTGGAGAGTTTAAGAGCTATGTTGATCCAGAGGATCCAATGCCATTTGTCGAGGACATAGTTGAGCTTTATATGAATTCGCTAAAGAGAGTATCTTTATACGGGCTTCCATTTGGGCACGGAGAAGACCAGATGCTGATACCACTAAATGCTAAGGTTCGAATATCACATGAAGAGCCTTACGTAGAACTATTAGAAGAGGTCGTTGATTAGAAAATTACCGAATAGCTTACTGCTCTTTCTCTCTCGAAAGCTTAGGTTTAGGTATTATTACGACAAGGATAATTATGCCTATCACAAGCAAGGCAAGCCCCCATTCGAATTCTACACGGTTTATGCTAGCTATTACCTTGCTTATTACCTCTCCAAAAAGATAACCACCAATGATTATAAAAACTACCGATATTATACCAGCTATAAATTTAGCCGTCCATTTGAAAGCCAATCACTACACCTATTCAAATATAATGAAGAAATAGATAAATATTTATGCCGATATCTCCTCAAGCGTAAGCTTTGAAGATTTTGGACCAAAGAGTGCCAGAATGCCTGCTATAAGCCCTGTGATGGCTATGAACTTAAATCCAAAAGAGAATGAATAAGCCGAAACTATAACTGGAAGTAAGAGTGCACCTAATGCACCACCTACATGCCCGATTCCATCTGTTAACGCAAATCCTGAACTTCTTGCTCTGGTAGGATAATTCTCAGCAGTGTATGTATAAGCGACCTGAAGGTACATACCGAGTGCCATAGAAGCAAGGAAAGATCCAATGAATATGGTTGTTCCTATCTTAATTGAGAATAGGAATAGGCCAATGAACCAGACCACAGTATCGGCAAAGATAACGTACTTCCTTTCGAAGTGATCAGCAGTAAATATCATTATGAGTGCACCCACAGGGTATCCTATGGCACCAACTGCCAAGTATAATATTGAGGAAGATATTGAAAATCCTGCAGCTGAGAGCAAAGCAGCAGAATCACCAAGGAAACCGTAGTTGCCTATGTACCAGAAGAACCAAACAAATACGAGGAGCGCAAGTCTTGAGCTATATGGTCTTCTGATGAGATAAAGTGTAGGAAACTTCTGCTCTTCTATAACTACCTGCTCTGGTTTCGGTTATGGCAGTGATTTAACTTTCTTTAAGGCAGTGTGCTCCATAATCTGTATTATTTTCTCGGCTTTCTCTATGTTGTGAGCCTTGGAAGCTAACCATCGTGGTGATTCAGGAAGCTCAAACCGGAGGAATAATGCTATAAGGGCTATTACTGCACCTATTCCAAAAAGGTATCTCCAGCCATTGTAATATACTGGAACGAGATGAAGCCCTATAAAGGGAGTTATTGCCTGGCCAAGAATGCCTATGAGGAAGGTATAAACAGTTATGCGGCCTCTCACTGCTGGCGGTGCAAACTCGCTTATATAACTTGATACCAGGTTCAGATCAGCTCCCAACCCCAGACCTGTTATAAACCTAAATATAGTTAATTCAGGAACGTTTATAGATATAGCATCTCCGAACGACCCGAGGGCCGTAAGCCCCATTGTTAAAATCATAGAGCGATACCTTCCGTATACATCTGCCAGGCTTCCGATCAAATATGAACCAATGGAATAACCTATTAGTCCTACAGATAGGGCAATAAAAAGACTGAGCGATGTGCCTATATGGAACTGGGAAGCTATGGCTGGCATAGCTAATCCGATATCAGATATATCGTAGAAAGTGAAGAAATAGCCTATACCTATTATAGCAAGGAAAGTGTATGGAAGTGACCATACTGGTATTCGGTTTTCTCTAGCTATAATATTTTTAATTTGTTCTTCTGAAACCATAAATGAATATCTGCTTATCTCTACATAAATTTTTGTTTATTCATATTTTATGATTTTTTAAGATATAGCCTAAACTATCGAACAGTGTGCCTAAATAGTCTGCGTAAGAATATAGCTAACGGAAACAGTATTATTACGAAGGATAATACTGAGATTACCGCGAACGGAATTTTGAAGTTCCCAAAATAGGTGAAGAGATATCCTATGGCTAATGGAGATATTATGCCTCCGACCTGGCTACTGAAATTCAGTATACCGCTTGATGTGCCAAGGTTTTCCTCTCTGCCGACTTCAGAAGCGAGGCCCATTGAAGGTCCAGCGTAAAGCCCGTAGAGGAACCCAGTAGCAAAGGATAGAGGTGGGACATAATTCCGGTTAACAATACCTATTAACATTAGGACGACGCTGAAAACTATTATGGGCACAATGGCCATAAGAGCCTTCGCATGCCACATTTTTCTTGATATCATTCCACCTAGAGGCGATCCTGCTATACCTCCAATAGCAGGTATCCAGGCATAAGCATACGCCTTGGAGAGAGGTGCTATGCCATCATAAACAAGAAAAGTCGTAAATAGAGACAGGAAACCTAGATACATAAAACCAGCTGAGAAACGTATTAGCGAAACATATAAGATGCCACGTGGTATTATTTCATTATTTTTCTTAGATAAACCAGGCTCATTTTGAAATAAGAAATCTAATGTAAGCGATATTAACAGAAGAAGGGATACGGCAATATATGAATAATAAAACGATATGTCAAGCAGCTCAAGAACAATATATTCACCTACAGAAGAACCCATAAAAAACCCTATCTGGAAAATGCCTATAAAGAGGGATCTATTTGATTGATCGGCAGATCTTTGTACTAGAGATATACCAGAAACATAGACTATAGAAGATAAAGATCCAAGAAGTAGCTGCAACAAAAATATAAGGAGATATTCATGCATGGCTATAGGCATTAAAAAAAAGGCTATTGTTAAACCGAGAAACGAAGCCTTTGAGGTCTTGGCGGTCCCAAACCTGTCCGAAATTATTCCAGCCGGAATTTGAAAAGCAGTGTAACCGATCCAGTACGCTGTTATGAGGAGAGATGCCTGGTATACGGATATTTTAAGCGCAGAAATTATGAATGGGAGTATCGCAGGTATAAAAAATCTCACAGTAGAATTAATGAAAAATGAAAATGTGGAGGTCCACACGTTCCTTTGAGAGTAATTACGGATGGGGAAAAAGTGAAAGGGCATTAATCATGATACACATATCATAATAATTTATACTTTTGTTGAAAACGCAAGCAGGAACGTAATGTGAATTCGTAACGATTGAATAAAAGTTCACTTGCCAATAATCACATCTGTTAAATAATTAATTTCAATGAAGTGTTAATGGCGCTCCGCAAGGAAGATCTAATACTTATACCACTTGTCGCAGGAGTCATGATGGGAGCCATAGACAGTACCATAGTCGTATTGGCCCTTCCTACGATATCTGATGATCTCAAGGCACCTTTGTCTTTATCAATATGGATAATACTTGCTTATCTCCTTGTTGCAGCTGTTTCTACAACACAGTTTGGCCGTCTCGGTGATATGATCTCAAGAAAAACAATTTTCAACTCAGGCATGGCTATTTTCACTCTAGGATCTTTCCTATGCGGGGTCTCTTCAAATATAGATTTCCTCATAGCCTTTAGGTTTGTGCAGGCGGCCGGTGGTTCCATGATGCAGGCTAACTCCGGCTCGATAATAGCAGACAATTTTCCTCCTAACCTGAGGGGGCGTGCCTATGGGTATACATCGGTTGGATGGAACTCAGGAGCTACCTTGGGCATAGTGCTAGGGGGTATAATAACTACCCTTATCGGCTGGCGGTATATTTTCTATATAAATGTTCCAGTAGGCATAATTTCGCTCTACTTTGCTATAAAGTATATCATCCCCGGCTCCAAGAAGAACGTCAAACTTGATGTTCCAGGAGTCGTAACCCTTACAGCTGCTCTATCATCTATTGCCTATGCTGCCACAGATTTCACTTCCCATGGCCTCGAAACAACTAACGAGACCCTGCTATCCATAGGTTTTCTTCTTCTAGTCGTATTTATTTTCCTGGAAAGAACAAATAAAAATGCGCTTTTGCCATTTCACCTTTTCCAGAACAGGGTTTTCAACTTTTCCATTGCTGCCTCATTCTTACAGAGTTTAGGGTACCTTGCCGTTACATTTATCGTGATAATGTATCTGCAGGGTCTAAGGGGTCTAACCCCGCTCGATAGCTCCCTCCTGCTTGTGCCAGGTTATGTTCTGGGCGGTTTCACAGGCCCTATATTCGGAAAGCTTTCCGACCGAATAGGTGCCAGGACACCTGCAACTCTTGGTATGTTCTTAATGATGATTGCAGTCTTGCTTTATATGACTTTCAACCTAAAGACACCTGTATACTATGTAATACCTGTATCGATAATATCAGGCCTTGGATCCTCAATGTTCTTTCCTGCCAACAACAGCGCTGTTATGGCCAGTTCACCTGCTGGTTCCTATGGGGCCGCTTCTGGACTCCTAAGGACAATGGCCAACATTGGTATGCTTGGATCGTTTGTATTAGCGATAACAGTTTCCACTATTGCAATACCGAGGTACGTAGCCTTTGAGGTATTCGCTGGAGTCGGCAGGCTTGTAGGCGGCTTGTCTGCTTCATTTCTAACAGGGATACATACAGCTCTAGAGGTTTCCTTTGCAATCATCGCAGTTGGTATGTTATTCTCCTTTGTGAGGGGGAAAGAAAACAGATCCACTTCTACACCACCTAGGGCAACTGAGACTACAAAATGATAAGTTCTAAATACAGTTTAAACCTGACTTCAACGTGGCTGAGGACATTATTGAAGTTGAACATTTCAAGCAAACTTACGATGGAAAGAAATTCGTTGTGGACGACGTATCATTCCACGTAAAGAGGGGAGAGATATACGGGCTCCTTGGAAAAAACGGTGCAGGAAAAACAACCACAATAAGGACTCTCACCACGATCATGCCAGTACACTACGGAAAAGTAAAGGTTCTTGGTTTAGACGTCTCAACGCACCCCGAGAAGATAAGGCAAAGGATCGGCGTAGTTTTGCAGAGCGAATCCTTTGATTTTACTACCGTTGAAAAGAACCTAAAGATCTACGGTATGCTATGGGATGTCCCAGGTGAAGTGCTTAAGGCCAGGATAGAAGAGGTTATGGAAGTATTCGACCTGTCAAGATTACGCAAGATTAGGGCCTTAGAACTTTCCGGAGGGCAAAAGAAGCGGCTGCAAGTGGCTAGAGAATTCCTGCACGATATGGATTTACTTTTCCTTGATGAACCCACAGTCGGTTTAGATCCAATAATGAGAAGAACAGTACTTAATTACATAAAAGAGAAAGCAAAGGCAGGTCTTACTGTCCTTTACACAACACAAATAATGGAGGAGGCTGATTACCTGTGCGACAGGATCGCTATAATGAACAATGGTAAAATAGTAGCTGAGGGCACAAGCGATTTCCTCAAATCTAAGTACGGAGACCTTAAAACGATAAAGATACACATATCAGGAAATGTCAACAGAGAGGATTTAAAGATGATGTTCCCTGAATTTGTTCAAATAGAAGGGGACGAAGTTAGGTTGATATCAAAAAACGTTGAGGATGTACTTCCAGACATGATACTCTATTTTAAAAGATCCGGGATTCACATAGAGCGCATAAATGTAGAAGAAACTAGCCTTGATGATGTTTTCCTGAGGGTGGTATCATGATCCCTCCATCTATCCGCCTGACACTGCGAAATTTGATCGTGAATACCGATCCAGGTACACTTCTCTTCCTTCTCGGCCTGCCTTCCTTTTACTTGATAGTGTTAGGACTTATGTTCCAATCCATAATACCAAATGTTCCTTTTGCTGGAAAGGATATAAGCTATGCACAGTTCCTATCGCCAGGTGTTGTTGCGATGCAGCCGTTCATCGCCGGATCTATCGGCGGGAGCATGCTTTGGTCAGATCGGCGGTGGGGTATGTTTGAGCAATTAATAGTGGGCCCATTTCACCGCATTGACTATCTTCTTGGCATAATATACGTATCAATAATATTCTCCGTCGGTGGTGCTTTCCTCATGTTCCTCGTATCTTACGCCATAACTGGTTTCCTCGTGAGTTATGATATAAACCTACTGATGATAGCGGTAGTCCTTATTGTTTCCTCGATTCTCTTTACATCTATATTCCTCGTCCTGTCTGTGTTTATAAGAACAATACAAACCTATAACACAGTCACTATGTTTGTTTTCTTCATACTTGATTTTGCGAGTTCAGCATTCTATCCAATAAATTCTAGAACTCCGTTAGGGCTAAGGATTGTCTCATACATGAACCCACTTACGTACATCGTAGATGCAGTTCGAAACATGATGTTCTACAAGATTGGAATGCAAGACTATATATCGCTTCTCATAGTCGTAGTACTTTCAGGCTTTTTCTTTTTAATAGCGCTTGTTTCGTACGGCAGGGCAAGGGTATAGGCATGGTAACATTCATCGATAGGTATGAAGCTGGAAAGCAGCTAGCAAAGAAAATAACAAATTTATCAGGTAAATGTACAGTAACCGGAATAGCTAGAGGTGGAATCGCCGTTGCATATCAGGTATCGGCTTCCATCGGCTTACCTCTAACTACCATTATCGTAAAAAAGATTGGCCATCCGGCCGATGAAGAATTTGCAATAGGGGCAGTTGCCGAAGGGCCTGAACCATACGTGTACAAAGGTGAATATGCTCTATCAGTCGAACCCGCGATATTCGAGGCATTTGCAGCTGAGAAAAAGAAGGAGGTAAATTCTGTAAGGAGGATACTGGGGCAGGAAAATAGCGTATTCTATAAGAACTGGGACTGCGTGATACTTGTAGATGATGGTGTCGCCACAGGATCAAGCATGATAGGTGCTATAAGAAGCCTGAAACTTAACGTATCTAAAAATATAATAGCTGCTGCCCCTGTATTTTCTGAAGAGGCTTACGTCGCTGTAAGATCAGAAGGCGTTTCAATTGCATATGTCATTATACCTTTCGACTTTGAGGCGGTCAGCGAATTTTACCGGGATTTTTCCGAGATAACTTACGCTGACGTACTTGAAATTATTCGTAAAGCTTATGCAAACAATGGAAAATAACGAAAGATATTTGTATGTACTTCCCATAATCGTCTAATCTAGCCTCCTGTGTTGGGGACATGGGGTAATGGCATCCTGACGGGCTCCAGTCAGGAAGTGATTAGAAACAGGGTCATCTGATTTAATGATGAGTGACTGGAACTATGATCCAGGAAGAGACCCGTAGATCTGGGTTCAACTCCCAGTGTCCCCATATTTTCTTTATCCTCTTTATTCTGAAAGTATACTTTAAATAAGGCTTACATTTGTTATAACGATAAATTTGCTTTCAATAAAGCGAGTTTATGAAAACCGGACGTATGATGACGGATATAGAGTACTTGTTGAAAGGCTTTGGCCACGGGGCATTACAAAAGAAAGAGCTGCACTGGATGCATGGTACAAAGATATCGCGCCAAGCGATTCTTTGAGGAAATGGTTTTCGCATGATGAAAGGAAATGGGATGAATTTAAGGAAAGGTACATGGATGAACTCTGTGGAAACAAGGCGCTAGAGAAGCTTGTTGAAATTGCTTCGCAAACCAACGTTACACTTATAATATCCAGCCGTTCTACCTATAACAACGCCGAAGTGCTCAAATACATTATAGAAAACTATGACGAGTTCAAAAGGAGATGTGAAGGAAAAATGTAATGTATTCGGCAAATGACGAATCGCACATTAACAAAATATAAATACAAGGTATGCGTATTATTAACAATGCCAAATATACACATAGAAGATGAGGTGTATAGACACCTAATAGAGAGGAGTGATAGCCCGGAAGATCTAGCAAATCAGATACTAAGAAGTTTCCTTATGGCGCCAAAGGTATACAGCGTTGAAAAAGGAGAATACCAGAAATACCTAGAAGGATACGTAATGCATGGGAACGCAGACTGATCATCGTATTATTTCCATCGCAAACTTTCTTATATTGTGGTTCAATCAGGTCAGAGTCACACAAGTTCATTAGAGGTGTTTGGTTGAAGAGAAGTTCCAGGGACTGGAAGAAACGCGGCAAAATGCGATGGAAATGGAGAAAGAAGAGGATCAGAAGGCTTAAGAGGGAAAGACGGGCAAATAGAATGTAAGTATATATCCCAAATCTCTTTATTCTCTCTAATATAATGATTACCTATGGACGATGATTTAGAAAAATATTTTAAGGAATTTATGAAGATAATGCCTACCGAGGATCTTTATTTTGAGGCAGTGAGGGACATAGTTAAAGACTTGATCAAAGAGTACATTAAGAAAAAAATGAACGAAGACGAGACTATAAGGAAGGATCTCGCGAGGGTTATAGAGGAGTTCATGGATGCAAGGATCAAGGAATACGATGCAGTTGCCAGCATGGCAAAGATAGTTGCAAAGATCGGCCTTGTCAGTGCACCCGATGACGTGAAGGAACAGGTATACAACGATTTCATCACCATGTTTCAAAAGGAAATAGAGGGGATAATTAAGAAGACGCTATGAGGTCGATTTATCGAAGTCCTTAACTATGACTGTTCTTGAATACAGATCGAAGAGCGTTAATTTGGATGGCTTCGGATTGAAGTTCATCATCTTTTGGTATTCTGTCTGAGATTGCCATGTAGATGAATTTACGTAGCGTACTCCCTTATAATTGCCTATGTAGTGTGAATGGATATGGCCCGTAATGAAGATGTCAGGAACCTCCTCTATTACGTGGTAGTCCACGCTTGAAGGTATAAGTGGCGTATTGCCACCGTATCTTGGGCTCAGGTGTCTCCTAACCAGTATTGCTTCTATAGCCTTGCCAATGCTGTCGTAATTGGCACCAGGTATAAGCTCTATCATATCGTTTAGCGACATGCCGTGGTAAACGAGTACATTTTTGCCTTCCAGTTTGAGGTTATACGGGTTTGGAAGAAAAACTGCATTCGATGGAAACATCTTCCTTATCTTCTCAGGGAAAACTGGCTGCGGCTCGGAAAGCCTTACGGTATCATGGTTTCCAGGCATAATGAATACTGTTATGTCCTCAGGTATCTGCGATACGAATGATGCCAATGCCTCATATTGATCAAGTGGGTTCAGCAATTCAAGGTCATTTTCTTGGCCGGGATATACGCCTATGCCGTCTACTACATCTCCACTTAGGATCAGATACTTCGTACTTAGTGAAGTATCGTCTGAAGATTCGAACCACTTGATCATATCCTGAAATTCATTCTTCCGGAAAGTCTTACTGCCAATATGTATGTCCGATAGGGAGGCCACAAATACTGGTTCATGCTTTGTTTCATCAAGGATTCTATAAGGTATATCCGGCCTTACTATCTCATCAGCGAAGATCACCGGGTCTTTGGAAGAAGAACTTACATTGCCTATTATTCCTATTACCTCATCTTCAAGGATGACCTCGTTTATTATGCCCCTATCCTTAAGGATGAAAACCTGTATACTGTCATCTAGATCCTCGATCAATACTCTTTTGTGCCCATTCTTGGTCATAGATACTTCAGATACCATGCCTATGACCTTAACCTGGCCTTGGCTATGCTTTGCAGTTTTTATGCTGATCGAACCACGCATTGAAGATGAAGCAGATATTATCCTGCTGAGCTTTTCATACTTACTCACGAACATTTTCCTGAAGTCCTCGACTGAAGAATTGAAGCGTACTTCAGGCAGGTAAACCTCAAAATCATTCATTTCCCTCTTCGGCTTTAGAGCCGCTTCTACAATACGATCGTCGATATATCCATCGGAGTTCTTAACTAGATCCTCGATCAGCGAGCTTGAAGAGTACTTTATGATCTTCTCAAGTGCAGACGGTGAAACAAGTACACCGTTCTTTGTGAAATACTCAAGCAAACTTGCTTTATCGAGGTCCGCCATAATCAAGCACCTATCTTTGATAGAAGATGTTGATTAGGTATATTTACATAGTTTTTTTCTTTATCTAACCTCTTATTTATTAGCTAATATTTAATTTGGCCGTATGGATCGGGCCACTGAACCTGTTCTTTTCTTTTTCATGGCGTTTTTCTGGGCGCTTAACTACGTTATGGTTAAATTCGCATACGCGTACGATCTTTCATCTTCTATCTTGCTGATGCGCGTTTTATACGCATCAATATTCTCTTCGCTTATCTTCATCCGCCAGATTAAGCTGCCTAAAAGTCCACTCGAACACCTTAAGGTCTTCATATTGGCAAACCTCAACATCACAGGGTTTTTCTCTCTCTGGTTCTTTGGGGAAACTGGAGTGAGCGCAGCAGTCACGTCCATAGTAATATACTCATATCCTATACTCGCAACAGCATTCTCGTATTTGTTTTTAGGCGACAGATTCGGTGCTATGAAGACGCTGGGCCTCATACTCGGGTTTGCTGGCCTGGTAATCATTTTTATCAGATCAATCAACGTTGAGAATTTAGTGGACCTTATCATGCTCTTAGTAGCAGCGATAAGCTGGGCCATCGGTACGGTATTTTACAGGAAATATTTACTTGGCTATGATTCGGCTGGGCTGAATACCCTGCAGCTTTTGTATGCTCTCCCAGTCGTACTCTTAATTTCTCTCTTCACAGGCGGGATAAATATAGGACTGCTTCAGCTTAAGTTCAACCTCATAATGATTTATATGGGATCATTCGGAACTGCAATTGCTTACTTCATATACCTTTACCTATACAGGAAGTATAAGGTGAGCTCCATATCGGCTTATTTTTTCCTCGTTCCTGCGATCTCTGTTGTACTGGCCGCTGTACTGCTTAAAGAACCGATCTCTGCTCTTACAATTGCAGGCTTTGCTGTGATGAGCGCAGGCATCTTCCTATCTGGAAGCTTTAAATGACACTACATTAAGATCTTTCTCTTCACAAGGAACGGTTTAAACAAATAGTCTTTGTACATGTAGCTATTGAATGATATCTCTTTGCATGCTGTCCTGCCGTATAACATTTTGAGTAGCTTAGAATCGTCCGAAAATAGTGCGCACCTATCCGCTTCAACTTCATTTATTAAATTAACGGCGTCCTCAACTGATGCTGAATTTACTAGATAAACAAGGGGTGCATGTACAAATGGATCTTTCACAACATCATCTGTAAGAATTATGGCGGGTTTCATTAAATTTCCCTCAACCCCCCTGAACATAGCCAGCAAACGTTCAACGCGATATTTACCCACTATGCTCAGAGCTTCCATTAGATCCTCGTCTTTTGTTACTGGTCCTAGATCTGTGGCTCCATCCGCCGGATCACCGACAACGATCCGAGAGAGCTCCTCCTTTAGCCTGTTGAGAACATACTCGAACATCCTCCTGTCAACAACTAGAAGCTGTTCGTTGCTGAAAGGCATTCGTACGAGTCTCTTTGTAAACTCTGAAACTGCACTGTCTGGATCTATATCCCCCCATAAAACGGTAGCTGGTTTGTGCCTTTCACTCTGGATTATCCTATTTATCCCAAGCCCATCATAGGTATCTTGAAAATAAGAAAAGTTTTCTCCATATAGGTAAGCATAATTAAAATTAGGCTTAAATGGAATCACGTTCACTACGCCTTCCGGCAAGCCAATCTCAGATAGCATTGAAATAATTATGTGGGCTGATACGAAGTTATATGGATTTGCAAAAACCAAAACCGGAGAACCTTGCAGTATAGTGGCGAAGAGAGGAACGAATAGCGATAGAACTGGATCGTTGCAATTATAATTTAATGCGGATACACCAGGTTTGACAAATTCATGGAGATCTTCTGGAATTCTTATAGACTTGATCTCCCTTATCGTTTGCAGGATTTCTTCCCTAATGTACTTAAAAGGCTTGCCAGTTTCAGAGGCTATTTCTATAGATATACGATCAACGTTTCTGTCCAGATAATTGCTGATTCTTTCACGTAGTTCAATGAAGAAGCCCTGATCTTTGCCGTAAAGGAAATCGGCCGCGTAAATTGACGATCTGCGCAAGCTTTCTGTTCTACAATTTTCCAAGAAAAAATGAATGATTTCTTGAGTATACCTATTCTTTACTATCACGTGCATGCATCGTAATATCGTATAGAAAATTTAGGAGAGTTTAAAGGTTATAGTTAGAGATCTGGTAGTTTGGAGGTTCGCTTATCAGCCTTATGTCGTGTGGATGACTCTCCCTCAATCCATTTGATGATATCCTTACAAACCTGGCCCTCTCCTTTAACTTCCCTATGTTTTCAGCTCCTACATAGCCCATTCCAGTGCGCAGGCCTCCAACCAGCTGGAATAGCACTTCATCTACTCTGCCCCGGTACGGTACTGCGCCCTCAACCCCTTCCGCGATAAAGCCGTTTCCAAGCTTGCTGTACCTATCGGATATGCCTGTTGATAATGCACCAATCGATCCCATGCCTCTGTATGCCTTGTACTTCCTTCCGTTTATTATCATCTCCTGGCCCGGGCTTTCTTCAGTACCGGCAAGCATAGATCCAAGCATTACGCTGTCTGCCCCGGCAGCAATGGCCTTTACAATGTCGCCAGAGTACCTAATGCCTCCGTCTGCAATTACAGGGATGCCGTATTCTTTGGCAACCTCTGCAACTTCAGATATTGCAGTAAGCTGCGGCACGCCGACACCCGCAACTATCCTCGTTGTGCATATTGAACCGGGGCCGATGCCGACTCTCAGGCCGTCAACTTCGCATGAAATTAGATCCTCTGCTGCACCAGCTGTAGCTATGTTTCCTGCCACTATATCAACAGAGATCTCCTTCCTCATCCTTTTAATTGAACTTAGGACATTCTCGTTGTCTGCATGTGCAGTATCCACCACGATCAAATCTGCACCGGCCCTCTCAAGTTCGATCGCACGGTCTAAGTCAAATGGGCCGACGGCTGCGCCTACCATCAACTGCCCCTCGTCGTCCCTAGTAGCATCCGGGAACCTCTGCCTTGTTATTATGTCCTTTGCTGTTATTAAACCAACCAGGTGGTTATCTTTGTCAACAAGCGGCAGTTTTTCTATCCGGTTCTTATGCAGTATATTTATTGCGTCTTCCAGATCGACATTTTCAGGGGCAGTTATTACGTTCTTCACCATTACATCTGATACGGTTGATCCCTGTTTTGCAAATTCGAGGTCCCTTTTTGTCAGGATACCGACCAACTTCTCCTCCTTAAGCACAGGCAAGCCTGCAATGTTCTTTGTCTTCATTATTGTCCTTGCAACTTCTATTGGCGTTTCCGGGGACACTGTATAAACGTCCCTGATTATGATCGTTTCTTCCCTCTTAACCCGCCGTACCATCTCCACTTCTTTTTCCCTCGGCTGGTTTCTATGTATAATGCCGAAGGCACCATAACGGGCCATGGCTATTGCCATTGCTTCCTCAGTAACTGTATCCATTGGCGAACTAACTATTGGGACCTTGACGTTTATTCTTCGGCTCAGGCGAGATGAAACGTCTACGTTCTTTGGTTCGACGCCCGTCTTCATTGGCAGAATAAGAACATCGTCAAAAGTGTAACCTTCAGTTATGTTTGAAAATTTATCCCTATACATGGGAAAGGAAATAAAATCCAGTAAATAAATATTGCCAAAACTTAATCATAGCTGTTATGTAACATGCTTTCAATCGTTTCTTATTCTAGCTTTCCCGTTACTAGCTGTAATAAGAGATCTGACAAAATTTATAGTCCTCTCAACTTCAATGCCATACTCGTACCTTATAACAGAGTAATAGTCCGATGCTACGCTTAAAGGTATGCCGAGGCGCGAGGAAAGTGCCATCGAACATTCATCTTTATACGAATACGATGATAAAATGGCCTCATCGATGGCAGAATAATCGAAAGGCTCCCTGGAAACGGTGACGGCGTACACAGGCTCCATTCCATACAGCTTTGAGAACATGTTTCCGACATCGGCTATAAGGGGGTATTTTTTGGAATAAACGCGGAGGGCCTCGTCCCCATTCAGAAGAGCATAATCTTCAATCGCCAAAAGATCCTCCGCTTCTGTTTTATCCGTCCTCACGAATGTATAGTCTATGCCGAGGCGTTCTAATACGAGTGATAGATAGAATTCTGTAGTCCTGGTATTCTTTGTTATTGCTACCCTTATCTTTCTATCCATGCCTGGCTTCCTCGATATAAGAATAGTTGATATCGTCTTGCGGGTGCTATGTATAGTTGCTGTCTTTAGCAGAATAAGATCGTTTGAGTTCTCAAGGTATGATAGAAGGGATACCATCGAAGCATCTACCTTGCCATCAAGGACAAGCTTCAAATTTTCGAATGGATTATTTCTGAGTACATGTTCCTTATTGCTGAATCCAAGATAAAGCGGATCGCTATGTGAAAAATTTATTATGGATATCATGCGTATTCTACTATATTATAAAATGTATCTCGGACACCTGGTATCTTTCCAGCTTGCCTGATCATATTATTCAATTCTTCGGTTGTTGTCGACGTCTTTCTGTCAGTAGCACCAAAAACCTTTTCACTGTACGCTGTCCCAACAAGGTCATTTCCACCTCCGTTTATTGCTATCTGTGCAGTCAGCTTCCCTATGGCGACCCAGTATACGCTTATGTTCCTTATGGCCCTCCCCATTATTATTCTAGCCAGAGCTATAACCTTAAGGTCTTTGTCAACAGGTGCAGGGCCATGAACCCTGCCAGAGCGGAGAAGTGCAGTATTTTCAGGACTGAATTTTAATGGTATGAATGAGAGAAAACCTGGAACCTCGATCTGGTTGTCCCTCAACCTGATCATGTGATCAATTATATGCTCCCACCCCTCAATGTGACCATAGGTCATGGTCGAGTTGCCTTTTAGGCCGAGGGAGTGTATTATTTTGGCATCTTCTAACCATTTCTCTCCCGATACCTTCTCTGGTGTGGTTATGTATTTCCGTATTTCCTGATCAAATATTTCGGCGCCTCCTCCAGTGTGTGCATTCATTCCAGCGTCCATAAACCTCAAGACGGTCTCCTTTATGCTGTTGCCAGTCGTCCTTGCAATGAAGTCTATCTCTGGTATTGTAAAAGCTTTAATGGCAACGTTTGGCATAATTCCCCTTATTGTCCTAAAAATATCTTCGTAGTACTCTATGCTAAGGTCAGGATCAAAACCTCCGACTATGTGTATCTCCGTAGCTCCTTTTTGCTTCGCTATAAGAGCTTCTTTTCTTACCTGTTCTTTGGTTAGTTCGTAGCCTTTGCCGAATCTTTTGTTTTTGTACGGGACATAAAATGCGCATATGGGACAGCTTGCTGTGCAGTAATTTGTGTAGTTTATATTGTAAGAAATAGCATACGAAACGGTTTCACCTGCATCATAATGCGTTAACCTGTCGGCAAGTTTCATAAGATCGTATAGATCCATATTAAGGAGATCTATTGAATCGGAGTATTCCAGTGGTGATTCTATGGCTCTTTCATACCAATAATCCACATCATAGCTTAGCATTTTACAATCATTATTATTAAGTATATAAAGTTGGAGCAGGTAACGGTTGAAATTACTAGGTTACCAGTAAACTGAACTTTCTCATGCACTATTTAATAAAGTATCATTATGATTGAAAAATAAGAATGCAGATACTACGGCATCTCTGCGTATTTAAAAAATGTTCAGCCAAGGAAAATAATAGTTAAAATATCAAGGAAGAATCATGAAGTGTTATATATGGATGCAGATGTTGTTTTTGTTCATCCGCCTTCAATTTATGATTTTAGGAAGAGGGATATCGACCCAGGGCCAATAAGCGACGTTGTTCCCTCTACACCTGTCTTTGAGATGTATCCCGTCGGATTCATAAGCATGCTGAATTTTCTAGTACAGAACGGCTTCAATGCAAGGATAGCAAATGTAGCTGTAAGGATGGTGGAATCAAAGAAATTCAACGTAGAAAAATACCTGTCGGAAATAGAAGCACCTATATTTGGTATAGACCTGCACTGGCTTCCCCATGCACATGGGGCACTAAACCTTGCCAGGATTATAAAGAATATACACCCTGAATCTTACGTAGTGTTTGGTGGTTACTCTTCTACTTACTTCAGGTATGAACTTATGAAGAACTACGATTTCATAGATTTCGTACTGGCAGGCGATTTCCAGGAATATGGCATATACAAGCTTGCAGAAGCTTTAGAAGAAGGTGCTTCGTATTCCGAAGTCCCAGGCCTTGTGTACAGGGAGAACGGTAGGATTAAGGAAAACCAGAGGTACGATTTTCGTAAGGGCCTAGACAACGTGTTCTTGAACTACGAGGTGCTGCTTAAAAATGCCATTAAGTACCATGACGTGAAAGGGCATCTTCCATACGCAGACTGGCTCAGAAACCCAGAGGGTTTTACGATGATAGAAAGGGGTTGCCAGTTAAACTGCGGTTTCTGCGGAGGATCGAACTTTGCTTACAAGTCTAATTTTGCAATGAACTATCAGTTCAGAGACCCGTGCAGGATCGCCGAAGAGATCGAGATGTCCCAAGATATCCTCGGTTCACCTGTTTTCATAGCTGGTGATATTGCGCTGGCGGGGCCCCATTACTATGAGAGGCTTTTCAAATGCTTAAATGAAAGGCGTATAGACATACCTCTGTTAACAGAATATTTCAAACCGTTCAACGAAGATTACGTAAAGTCTCTAAGCAAGACGGTTGAGGACTTTTCCATGGAGATATCGCCGGAGACATACGATGAAAATGTGAGAAGCTGGAACAAGAGCGGCTACTCGAATAAGGATATGGAGAGAAGCTTTTCGCTTGCTGAAAAATACGGATCCAAGAAATTCGACGTCTATTTTTCAATAGGCCTATCCCATCAAAACAAAAAGAACGTTATGGACACCGTGGAGTATGCAGGAAATATAATGAAAGGTTACATGCGTAGCAGCATGCGCATGAGCACCTTCATATCACCTATAGCACCCTTTGTAGATCCAGGATCGCTATGGTACGAAAAGCCTGATCTATATGGCTTTAAGATATACGGTAGAAGCGTATCTGATGTATACAGAATCCTTGACCTCGGAAGAACTTGGTACGATTTCCTGGATTATGAGACGAACTGGATGACAAAGGATGACATAGTCAATTCGACGTACGATGCAGAGATTAGAATGACGCAGTTACGATATGAAGTTGGCGAAATTACCGAGGAAGCAAGGGACACAATAATCAGGAATGTAATGAACTATAGAGAGGGAAACAACTACTGCAGGAACGATAGGATGGATAAGCACCTAGCGTACATGAGCAAAGACATAGAGTGGTCCCACAGGCACAAGCCTACGTTAACGTCTTTGCTTATCCTACTCTATAGATCCTATGATTCTGTCATAGGCGGGATGAGTATAAGGAATTAGCAATGGTTAATAAGGAAATGAAGATGGTGGGTACGTGATAAAAACCGGGGAACTTAAGTATATTGAAGAAAAAATAGAGAGAAGAGAGGATCTTGACGAGGATGACATCGTTTACATGTACGATGAGGCTGATGTAAATGATCTCGGGAAGCTGGCAAGGAGCATTACCGATAAGATCAGTGGGAAGAGGGTTTCCTTCGTCTCAAATATCATACTAAATTACACAAACATATGCAATGTCCGCTGCAAGTTCTGTGCGTTTTACAGGAAGAGCGGCGAATATGATGCTTATACGATGACGCCGGACGGTGTAATTGACGAGATAAGGAAGTATTATCCCTACGGAATAAGGCAGATACTCATACAGGGTGGCGTGAACCCAAACCTCGACTTAGATTATTATCTAACGGTTTTCAGGAAAATAAGGGAAAATTTTACTGAAGCTGGCATCAACGGCCTTTCTGCTGCAGAAATAAACTTCATATCAAAGAAAGCGCATTTGACCTATGAGGAAACGATATTAAAGCTCAAGGAAGCCGGCCTCGAAACTATACCTGGGGCGGGAGCCGAAATACTAGACGAAGATGTTAGAGTTAAGCTTGGGAGGCCTCGTGGCAGCGGTAGGCAATGGCTGGAGATTATGGAGACTGCACACAGGCTAGGCGTGAAAACGACCGCAACCATGGTATATGGACATATAGAAAGCAGCATGGACAAGGCAAGGCACCTTATATCGATAAGAAACCTGCAAAAGAAATACCACGGCTTTTTATCCTTTACACCGTGGAATATGGAACCTGATAATACCGAGCTGCAGAAAGAGGGTATACTAAAATACAGGGCAGGTGCAGAGGATGTGATAAGGAACATAGCTATATCAAGGATAGTCTTCAATTACGATCTTCCAATAATCCAAAGCTCATGGCTAACGAACGGTGTAGAAATGGGCCAGCTTGCCATACTTTATGGAGCAAACGACTGGGGAGGCACCATATACGATGAGAAAGTTATACCAGCTACTGGAAAGCGAGTCGGGAACCTAAGGAAGGAGATCATAATTAGGAGCATAAAGGACCTCGGCATGGTACCAGTAGAGAGGGACAACCTTTACAGAGAAATTGCTGTATATGAATAAACCTGAAAATTTTGAAGAAGCTATAGAGATAAAGAGGGATCCTGAGGATTTCTCGGTCGAAGAGATCGCTGACATAGAGCCAGATCCTAATGGCAAGTACACTATAATAAAGGCCAGAGTAAGGGACTGGGATACCAACAGAATAGCGGCGGAGATAGCTAGACGGCTCCACATGAGCAGGAAAAGGGTCACCTTCGCCGGGACAAAAGATAAGAGGGCCGTTAAATTGCAATACTTCTGCATAAATAGTGCGGATGTAGATGTTGCTTCTCTGTCCGGCATAAAGGATTTTGAAGTAATCGAAAGTTTCAAGTCAAGCCATTACCTCACCCTCGGAGACCTCATTGCAAACCATTTTAAAATTAGATTTTATGGCATCGATCCGGAAATGTTTAGGGAAAGATACGTTCACATTATTTCGAAAGGTGGCTTTCCCAACTTCTTTGGAGATCAGCGTTTCGGATCTAGGAGGAGAAATACCCATGAGATCGGAAAGCTAATCATAAAGGGAGAATACGAAGAAGCTGTCAAAAAATACATATATGATGAAAAATACGATAAAGAATCTTATAGGAAGCATTTCATTGATACACTGGATTATAAAACTGCACTCGAAAGGTTTCCCCATTCGCTGTCCTTTGAGAGATCATTAATCGGATACTACGCCAGGAACGGCACGTTTAAAGGGGCCTTCGACTCTCTGCCAAAAAACCTTACAATAATGTTTGTACACGCCTACCAATCGTATCTATTTAATAGGATACTAGACGAAAGATTGAAGATCTACGGCTTAAACGCAGTGCTTCCTGGGGATATAGCATTTCCTGTTGATGCCTATTTTAATCCTGACAAAAGCAAACCCATAGAAGTAAACAGCTACAACAGGGAGAAGATCTCTAAATTAGTTTCGAGCGACAAGATAAGGATATCGCTTCCCATATTCGGATATAAGACCTGGATCGACAATAGCGATTTCGGTGACGTCGAATATGGAATATTGAAGGAGGAAGGAATATCCCAAGATGACTTCAAGAACAAGGACTTCGCATATCTGTCCTCAAGCGGAGATAGGAGGATAATATCAGCAAAGCCAATAAACTTTTCACTGGAAAATAACGTAGTTGAATTCACGTTAGGCAAAGGGATTTACGCTACAGTCTTTCTTTCATCAATTGGCAGGTTAAAAGAAAATGTATACTCAGACAGCGAAGCAGAACTTTAAGAGATAAAAACGGTGATCTAAATAGGCTTAGAAACAACATCAAACCTTTTTTCATTCCGGAGGAAGCTTATGAAACCCAGCAATCCGCCTACTATTTCGAGAGGCGATATAACAAATATGTACAGGAAAACCAAAACTAACTGATCCATAAACCTGTGCTTATAGTCCCCGCAGATCTCCTTGTTTATCTTCAAGCCTGATAAATAAAACCATATCCAGAAAGAAAGGGTAAAAGCCCATAGACCTAGAACCTCATCATTTATGATGGGCATTTTCATGACACCTAATATGTGAAGGAGTAGCAATATGGGCACAACGTTCTGAATAACCATGCCAACCCAAAATATGATGCTGTATATCATGAATGCCCTATACCTCAATGGAACGTTTCCAAAGAAGCTTAAGTTTGATACGTTTAAGAACCACCTTTTTCTCTGCCTGAGCATGTCCCGGATTGTTGACGGCGAAGACCCATAGGTAACTGCCGGCATAAATGAAGATCTTCCTGGATACATGTATGCAAATCTGAGCGCAAAGTAACTGTCATCGGCGATTGCCCTGTTGCCGTTATCCCATCCGACTGATTCCTCAATGTCAGAACGCACTAGCATGTTTTCACCATGAAGCCCGATGAGCGGCATCTTAACAACGTTTGTGAAAAAGTAGAACCTAGTTAGATCGTCTGTTGGCCTCATTGAATCTGCAAACCTTGTAATAATGCTCTTCGTCAGATAGTGGGGAAACGAGAGTATCCCCTGTGCAAGATAGTACTCACTTCCGTGCAAGAATATGTGTTCGGCTATGGCGGCCACAGTATCGGGGCCGATTGAGGTATCATCATCCAAATGGTATATCCACGTCCTATTATTTACCAGGCCCCTCTCCCTCAAATACTCGATTGCGTACTGATTCGCCCTTGACTTTGCAAGTGAATCGTTCTTGGTCTTGTATGATGCTGGCACCTCGATTATATTTATCCTCGGATTTTTTCCGTACTTATTTTTTAGGTAGTATTTGCCTTCAGAACTTTC
The DNA here is from genome assembly GCF_000011185.1 of Thermoplasma volcanium GSS1. Lineage (NCBI taxonomy): Archaea > Methanobacteriati > Thermoplasmatota > Thermoplasmata > Thermoplasmatales > Thermoplasmataceae > Thermoplasma > Thermoplasma volcanium. The sequence goes on from NC_002689.2 coordinate 1,454,500, forward strand.
CTCGATAACTATGTTAAGCAACCAGTTTTCAAGGTTTTTAGGCGCATTCATGATGACAGAGGATATTACACGTTCTAGCGCATTGAGCAAGTCCCTTCTTGCTATGCTCGGCACCTGGAATATAACAGTATCGTTAATCTTGCCAGAGAACATTGAGAGTCTAACATCCCTGCTTTTGTATGCGCCAGCCAGTGCGATGATTATTACAGGCAGGCCCATAAACCAAAGAGCTTCTATAGCGTATGTGATCGGGCTGGAACCCCCCGATACTACAGTAAACCCGACAGGGATCAAAAATACAAGGATTATAGGTATCTGCCAAAACGTGAGGCCAAGATTTAGCACAGGAGTACGTACTGTTTGCATTTAATGACGATCTGGTTTTCATTATATAAATTTTGGTTTAATATGGATGCTTTCCGAAAAATGAGGAGTATCGAGAATACCATCTTGGCGTATTTCTTATTTTTTGAGCTCCTCGACTATTTTCGGGACTATTGCGAATATGTCTCCGACTATTCCATAATCGCACTCCTGGAAAATCGGTGCGTTCTTATCTTTGTTAATTGCAATAACAGTCTTAGAGTTCCTCATACCGGCAATGTGCTGTATTTGTCCAGATATGCCTAGTGCGATGTACAGTTTGGGAGAAACCTTCTTCCCAGATAGCCCTACCTGCCTGTCTTCACTTAACCAGCCGTAATCCATGCAGACCGGACGGGATCCGGCGAGCTCGCCTTTAACGGCATTTACCAAAGGCTCTATCTTTGATATATTCTCCTTGCTGCCTATGCCCCTGCCGACCGATACAATTATTTTTGCGTCTTCTAGCCGCACGCCTCCTGCATTCTTCGGAACTACTTTGTTGACTCGTACTTTGCTTGGTTTTATAGGCAGATCCTTTTCCTCAGGCTTGCTTTCAAATTCCTTGGCCTCTATTACTCCAGGGGCAACAGTAAATACCTTTGCATCGCTTTCTTCTTCTATAACTGTCTTTCCACCGTAGAAGAACCTCTTTGTCTTTGCTTTCCCATTAGAAAATTCCAGCGAGAATATTTCAGTAGCTGCGTAATAACCAGTTTTGCCGGCTATATAACCAGCAACTTCTCTGCCAAATTCCGTTGATCCTGCTACAATGATATCGTAGTTTCCCATGATCTCTAGTATTCCATCAGCTACCGCATCATAAGGAGTGCCTTTCTTTACAGTATATAGGGTTGATGCACCTACTCCGCTAACTCTTCCTTCACCAACGTAAACTGCATCATATTCTGCCTTGCCGTTGACAAGCGTGCAGGCCTGCTTCAGGAAATTAATATCGTCTGATACTACGAGTGCCTTCATCTCATCTCCTCCTTTATCACCTTGACTATCTCGGGTATGCCCTCATCAACTTTTTCGAAGATCTTTTTCTTCCTTTCGCTCTTAGGCGCAAGGTTCGAGATAACGTTTACATTTGAGAACGAACCATCATACTTCTCCATCCTTATAGGCTTACGGCCTGCAGCCATTATCTGGAGGACAGGCGGAAGCCTGGGCTGGTTTATTTCTTGAGTCACCGATACTATAGCAGGCATATCCGCCTCTATCTCTGCGTTTTCGGCCTCGCCGACCTGTGTTATCCTCACGCTCCTGCCGTTTATCGTTATAGAGTTAGCGTTACCTAGGAGCGGAAAACCGGTCATTGCCGAAAGGAGGCCAGGCAGCATTCCTGTATATGAGTCAGCTGACTGATCTCCGAGTACGACAATGTCATACTGCAAATTCTTTAATATACTAGTTATAGCCTTAGCCGTTACTATTGGGTTGCTTCCTTTGTATCCAGTTATTATTATACCTTCGTCTACCCCCATAGCATATGCCTCTTTCATGGCAGCTGTAGACGCCTCTGTCCCAAAAATTATGCCCGTTACTTTGCCCCCATTCTTTTCCTTTAGCTGAACAGCTGCTTCTATGGCGTTTTTGCTTAGGTTCTCAACTCTATAAGGAATGCCTGAAAGAATTGGTTTTCCTTCGCTGTCAGTTTTCATCTGGTCTATGTCTATTATCTGTTTTATGAGAACTATTACGTTAACCATTATTCCAGTATTCGTTGAAAGTGTATATACATTTCTTAGCCGCATACTCTAATTTTTCTATTATTTAGTGGGCAAAAGTGAAAATATAGCATTATAAACTTATATAAATGAAGTTAAAGTGGATCTTTCTCCCTTTCAGCACCACTTAACTTGAAAAGCCTGGGATTTGTTATTACAAGAATTCCTGTAACGAGTGCCATCACTGCGAAACCTACAGATATGAGGAACAACATGTGCCTGCCTACTATCCACAGGATAGAACCCATTAAAGGGGATATAACCATAATTGGATTCCTAAAGAACGCCGTTATTTCCCTGTAGTTTAAGTCTGCTGGGAACTGCGATTTCAGGAATTTCTCAGACCCTATAAAAGCGGCCGGAAAGAAAGAAAGAAATGCCAATGACGCAAAGTAAGATGGAGGAGACATGAAGCTCATGAGGAGAAGACCTACTATAAGCAGTACATCTTTGGATAGATAATAGAAAGACATTATTGGAAGCTGCATAGATAAGTAAAGATAAACGGCAACGGCAGCTACGAAAGAAGCTGTTGCTATAGAAATCATAACAGCGGAATGCGATAGCCCGGATCCGATGCCTGCGGCTATGAGGAACGGGAAGGAAGCTCCAATTGCCAACCAGAGGAATATTTCGTCCAGAGAATCGGCGAGCAAAAGCAGCTTCTTATCTGCCTTCCTGACTTTATCCATTGAGTAGAACGGCCTCATGAAGATGTAGAGAATGTCCATCTTTTCAGGTTTTGAGTTTGTCTTCTTAGTGAATAATATTATTGTGATGAGGCCTATCATCAAGAGCAGTATGGAGACATATGAATATAGATCGGATACTACGCCGCCGAAGAACGCTGATACAAGCAGTCCAAGGAGAATGCCGATGCCGGAAGATATTATGAAGGAACTTTCATTGATATCCCTTCTGTACCCGTTCTTAACTGTTGAATTGTAGAATACCGTGAATGAAATTGTAAAAATTATAAGCGATGCGGTTATTGAAACAGCTCCCTGCGAGATGTATATTATTATAAACGCGACAGAGAGTACGAGTATGCTTATAGGAACTGAAAAGAGATCGCCATATCTTTTTACGTACTCATAAGAAACAGGGTTAAACGCAAGGTAGAATATAATCGCTACAGAAAAGTAAACGCCAAGGTAATAAAGAGGAATCGACCCCTCAATAAGTACGAATGTGAATGAACCTGCATACACGGAGAGCGAAAAAAACGTTAATAGCACTATGGAAAACTCAATTAAGAATATCCTATCGTTCTCCGTTATGTTACGCATACATTGGTCATTCGATCCTATTTATAAATAACTTTCTCCGTTTGAGGAAGAGTTTTTCGCCAACAACCGCAATAAATGTTAATAGCTGCAATGATGTTACTGCCCTATGCCATTCACCGTAAAGAATGGTAGTATCGCCGCAGGATCAGTTGCGGGCATACTTGTTATGATAGCTATCGCTACAGCCACTCCTTTATCGTGGCTTGCATCCGGCTTTGTTGCTGGGATAGCGGCAAAGGGGATGGGAAGGGGAGCTAGCTCCTCGCTAGTTTCATCGCTCGTGACATTGTTCATAATGGTAACACTGGCTATTTTCATCCTGCCGTCTGGCCTTTCCCAGCTCCATAGTACCATTGGGAATAGCTTCCTTTACAATTTTATTGCTTATTCCTTAAACACGATGAGCATTCCAACAAACAAGCTCATAAAAGAAATAATACTAGATGATGTTTTATTATCCATCATCGGTGGGCTCATAGGCGGTTCGATCTTCAAATCAGTTTTGCCTAGAGAGGATGTTCCTCAAGCAAAAAAATAATTTAATATAGTTTTCTAGCAGCTGAATCAAGCCCTTCAAAGCTCATCGGGTGCTGATGGGCCATCTCTGCGAAGTCCCTTGCACTTAATCCCTTTGATATTCCTAACGCTATCTCATTTATCAGGTTCCCGGCATCATTTCCGATAACGTATCCGCCTATTATCTTCATCCTTGAATCAAAGAAAAGCCTTATCTCACCTTCCATCTCTGAGTTTACTTGTGCCATTGCATCCTTTTCCATCTGGTAATCTGTCTCAATGTAACTTATTCCCAACTTTTTCGCCTGATCTGGCAGTATGCCAACATAGGCTACCTGCGGTACCGTGTATACAGTGAACGGGACTGATAGAGGATCGAAGTAGTCAACAGGCACATGGTTTGCCATAATATTGTTGGCCGCTACTAAAGACTGCCTCTTAGCCGCATGGAAGAGTGGTGTTAATCCGTTGACATCGCCCGTAGCGTATATATGCTTTATATTAGTCTGCATAGCCATATTTACCTTGATCCCGTGCTTGTCGTACTTTATTCCAAGATCGTCTAAGCCCTCCGGGAACATTGGCATCCTTCCCACAGCCATTAAAACTGCTTCCACTCGTATTTTTTCAGTTTTGCCCTCGTGATCGTATGATACCTCGAACATGTCACCGCCTCTTCGTATTTCCTTGACTGGTGAACTTAAAATGAGGTTCATCTTTGGAAGGAGTGGGACAAGCTTGCTTACCATGCCGGAATCCATCGTGCTAAGAACGCGGTCTAGCAACTCTATAACTGTGACGTCAGTACCAAGCAGCGACATAAACGATGCCGTCTCCAGGCCGATATAACCTCCACCAATTATTGCTATGCTCTTTGGAAGCTTTCTTACCTTTGGGTTAAGCGCATAGAGTTCCCTGCTTGTCCAAGCGAGTTCTGCTCCTGGTATCTTCGGTACATAGGTATCTGAACCTGTGCCTATAATAATGCTTTCTGCCCTGTACCTCTCTTTACCTGTATCCGTCTCAACTTCTACAGTATTTTCATCAATCAGTTTTGCCGTTCCTTTCAGTATCTTGAGGCCAGCTTCATGAAGTTCTTCGTCGTGCTGCTTGTACCTTATGTTTTGGACATCGTCCTTGTGCTTTACTATATCTTCGTAAGCTATCGAATATTTTCCGAACTTTTTCAATTTTGAATAGTTATGGACAGTTTCAATGATTGCCTTTGATGGAACACAGCCTTCAGCAAGGCAATTCCCAGACATTATTCCCTTCTTATCTATCATCAGCACGCTGTATCCAGACTTCTTCAAGCGGAATGCGGCCGGATAAGCAGCACCGCCTGCACCAAGCGTGATGACATCATAAGTTTCCATGTTACGTATATCGTATCAGTAAATAAATTCCTTTGCATGATTATATATTCACATTCATGGAAATTTACATGAATTGATCGTATCAAAATAATTTTATCCCTATTAACAATCCACCGCCATCATGAAAGTTTCTGAAATAATGACGCCTAATCCTATAACTTACAGAGTTCCAAGTTCGATAAACGAAGTGATAAAGGTCCTTATAAAATACAACGTAACTGGTATACCTATAACAGATACAGCAGGGCATTACGTAGGTTTCGTAAGTAGGAGAGACATATTTTCAAACCCAAGGGAGACGCAAACAGCCATGGTAATGAGGAGATCAAATGCAGTGTATGAAGACGATGAAGTAAAGGTAGCTGCTGTGGAGATGTTGAATCAGAGGAAGAGGCATCTTACCGTTATTAACCGTGAAGGCATAGTAACAGGCATACTCACTCCCCAGAACTTTATGAAAGTTATACGCGATACTTACGGGACCGTAAAGGTTAAGGAGGTAATGAAAGGGGTAAGTGTCCCTATATGGTACAAGACCCCGCTCCCTGCTATACTAACCATAATGAACGTATCGAATATATTTTCATTTCCTGTAATAAATGATGAGGGAGGTTTCATCGGCCTGCTCGTAGATAGAGATATATTCGACAGAATCGATCTAAAATTTGATTCTGTTCTGAGCGAGATGGGCATCGCCGACGATGAAGACCCATGGTCCTGGACTGGCCTTAGGAATGTTTTCAAGTACGTTGTTGAAAGGGCAGACATAAAGCTCCCTAAAATATCGGCGGAAGAGATAATGGTAAAAGATCCTACGGTAGTTTATGCAAATGATCGGCTATCGACTGCCGCTGACCTTATGATAAAATACAACTACAACCAGTTGCCCGTGCTCGATGATACGCACGGGATATACGGTATGCTCTACGATATAGAGATGCTGGGCGTTTTTCTATGAGCTTTGAGGATGTTGTCGAACTGGCAAAGAGAAGGGGCTTCTTTTGGCCCTCGTTTTCTATTTATGGTGGTTCTTCCGGTTTTTATGACTATGGCCCGCTTGGCACTCTGCTTAAGGATAATATAATAAGTATCTGGAAAAAATCATACGCTAAGGAAGGGGCAATTTTCTTAGACACGCCGGTTATAGCGCCTGCAGACGTATTCAAGGCTTCAGGGCATCTTGAAAAGTTTTCCGATATTGCAGTTAAATGCGAAAAGTGCAAGACAGCATATAAGCTTGAGAACCTTCTTAAGTCCGTTGGCATCGATGTGCCTCTGAATAATGTGGAAAAGGCGAACGCTGTACTAGAGGAATACGATGTAAAGTGCCCAAAATGCGGTGCTCCACTGCGTGGAGCATATGAATTTAACTTGATGTTCAAGGTCGGAACAAACGAGCTTTACCTTAGGCCTGAGACTGCGCAAGGCATATTTATCAATTTCAAGAACTTGTATAACTACTCAAGAAACACCATGCCAATAATAGTCTGCCAAGTCGGGAAAGGTTTCAGGAATGAGATATCTCCAAGGCAGGCGCTGATAAGGATGAGGGAATTCACCCAGGCTGAAGTCGAGGTATTTTACCTGAACGATTCAGACTTCAACCCCAATGGAAACAGCTTAAAATTCAAACTCCTGCGAAACACTGGCGAAGAAGTGACCGTAGATCTGAAGGAAGCACTTCACTCAGGTATTGTGAAGAACCCGGTAATGGCCTATTTCCTCGAGAAGACATACAGCATACTCTCTTCGATAGGTTTCAATCCTAATCACCTCAGGGCCAGAGAACACGACCCGCTGGAGAGGGCGCACTATTCGTCAGAGACTTGGGACTTCGAATACCTTATGGACGGCGAGTGGATAGAGATAGTCGGGGTCTCTGATCGTGGTACGTACGATCTTGGACGGCATCAGCAATTTTCCGGTGAAAATATGGAAGTAGATGGAAACATCCCAAGGGTAGTAGAGCCCTCCTATGGGATAGATAGGATAGTCCTTACTATATTGAACGATGGATATTACATAAGAGACAACGGATACAAGGTACTGAAACTCGATCCTGCAGTTTCACCTCTGCATTTCGCCGTTTTTCCCCTGCAAAGAAGGGATGGCCTTGATGCAAAAGCTAAGGAACTTTTCAACAAAATAAAGCAAATCGATCCATTTGTTTACTACGACGAAGGAGGCAACATAGGGAGAAGGTATGCAAGGCAGGATGAAATAGGCACGCCCTTCTGCATAACTGTAGATTACGAGACCTTGGAGGATTCAACGGTTACGATACGTGAACGCGATTCGACAAAGCAGGTCAGAGAAAACATAGAAGAACTTCTTCAAAAGATAAGTGATTATCCAGAGTATCCAACATCGCTATTCAAAAATTAAGTTAATCTTCTGATATTCCGGCAAATTTTCTTACTGCATTCCTAACCGCATCAGGGGCTCCTTCGACAACATGTTCTGTGAAGCCCTCTATTATTAAGTTCTTTGCAGTTTCCTCATCAATTCCCCTAGACCTGAGGTAAAAGAGGCTTTCTTCATCTATATTCGTAACGGCTGACGCGTGTTTCGATTTTACGTCATTGTTGTTTATAAGCAGTGCTGGCTTCGTATTAGCATAGGCCTCCTTAGATAATAGCAGTATCCTAGTATCGTAGTATCCCTCCGCCTTTCGGCCTGATTCTTTTATATCTATATTTCCCCTATGCATAGTCAAACTCTTCTCCCTCACTATGCCCCTTACGTATATGTTTGCAATAGAGTGTGTTCCGATCTGAATTGTGTTGTCCCTGAGGTCCATCTGCTGCAGCCCCCTGGTAAAGCTTACGCCACGGAGCTGATAATTTGTAAAGTTTCCTTTCTGGTACGATTCAGTCATGATTATCGATTTGTTGTAGCCGTTTTCTACATGATGTATAGTGGCCTGCGTATTGTCCTCCATAAATGTTTTTAGGAACTGGATTCCGTCAACGGTCTTTGGCCTGTCCTGCACCTGGGAATAAACTATACTGGAATTCCTTGACAAGAATATGTATGTATTGTCGCCTTGCGCGCCATTGCCTTCCCCGCCACCCACTATATACCTAGTAAAGTTAAGGGATGATCCTTCACCTACAATGATCAGGTTCTTGGCCGCGAAGGATGAAGTTGATTTGGCAAAATCAACCGCTTTAATTTCAGAGGATTTATTTGGTGGCAAATAGACAAGAAAACCGTCGTAAAAGCCTGCGTTTATCAGGTACTCGTACCTGTCATCAACGTTTTCCTTGTCAGTATAATCGAAGATTAAATTAGGATATTTCCGCTCAGCCTCCCTTATAGGCTCTACTATGCACCCTTTTCCATTGTATACCATAAGCTTTCCGTTGACGAAAGCAAAGTCTTCATCGCCCTGTCCGTAGCCCTTCGCATCATCCTCAGGTTCGCCAAGGACCATTTTCTCAACTAGGTCGTCTGTGAAATCAACGTACCTAAGCCTAGTCGGGCTTTCCTTGTATGGTTGCACCGGTGACTTCATGAACTGGATGAAGTTATCCTGCCTATATTCATGAAGCCCATCGTTTCTGCGATCGTTTATCAAATCTCTTATCTGCTCGATCATCCCACAGCACCCATCTTGCTCATTTCAAGCTTAACTAGCCTATTCATCTCAACTGCAAATTCCATAGGTATCTCCTTCATCACATCGTCCAGGAAGCCGAGCACTATCAGCGAAGAAGCTTCGTCCTCAGAGAGGCCCCTGGACCTTAGGTAAGTAAGTTCCTCTGTACCTATCTTGCCAACTGTCGCCTCATGGGTGAAGTTTGCAGTTGGTTCATATATTTCGTCATGCGGCATAGTATAAGATACGGATTCATCGTTTATTAGAAGAGCATCGCACTGGACATAGCTCTTTGCGTTAAGGGCATCTTTGTTTATCCTTACAAGGCCCCTGTAGATCGACTTGCCATCTCCAAGACTCACACTCTTTGCTATGATCTTAGAGCTTGTATTCGGTGCCATGTGGATTGCTTTTGCACCGGTATCCTTAACAGTGCCTGGGCTTGCCAGCGCTATGTTCAGGTTCGATGTAGTCGCATTTCTTCCCCTAAGATAAGATGATGGGTATATCATAGTTACCTTTGATCCAAGCGAACCACCAACCCATTCCATGTTGCCGTTTTCTTCTACCCAGGCCCTCTTTGTAGGCATATTGTAAACACTGTTAGACCAGTTCTGCACGCTGGTATATCTCCCGTGCGCGTTTTTCATCACGTAATACTCTACAATAGCCGCGTGCAAGGAATCTTTCGAATATACCGGGGCAGTGCAGCCTTCGAGGTAATGCACGCTTGACCCTTCATCCGCTACAACTATAGTATGCTCAAACTGCCCTGTAGCTTCTCCGTTGATCCTGAAGTATGTCTGAAGTGGCATGTCTATGTGGACACCGCGAGGCACATACAAGAAAGCGCCTCCGCTCCATACTGCCACATTAAGTGCAGCAAACTTGTTGTCGCTGGGAGGAACTGCCTTCGCAAAGTACTCCTTAACTAGATCTGGGTATCTCTGCAACGCTGAATCAAGATCCATGAAAACTACTCCTTTCTCTTCCCATTCCTTCTTTAGGCTGTTGTAAACCCCTTCACTATCGTACTGTGCTATCGAACCGGCCAGATACTTTCTCTCCATCTCCGGTACGCCAAGCTTTTCAAATGTATCCTTAATCTCCTTTGGAACTTCATCCCAGTTCGTAGCCTTCACATCGTCCGGGCTGCTGTAATAAGTCATGTTGTCCCAATCTATGCTTGATAGGTCAGGACCCCAAGTTGGTACAGGCTTTGAATTGAATATCTCTAGTGCATGGAGCCTTATCCTCCTCATCCAGTCTGGTTCCTTCTTTATCTCAGATATCTCTTCAACGACCTTACTATTGAGGCCCTTACCAGTTGAATACACGGGTTTTATATTGTCGTGGAAGCCGTAATCAAGGGCCTTTCCGTTCTTAAGGTCGCTTATTAACCTATCTATTTCCTCATCCTTATTAACATAAGTTGACTCCATTTAAGCCACCTCCTTCAGCCAATCGTATCCCTCCTCCTCGATCTTATCCGATAGAGACTTGTCGCCGTTCATAACTATAGTACCATTCACAAGTACATGCACGAACTGTGGCGGTATGTCCTTCAATATTCTCTGGTAATGCGTTATGATCAGGAAGCCAACATCGTTGTTCAGGTATGACCTTATCTGTTCAGCTACCATCCTCAATGCGTCTACGTCAAGTCCAGAATCGATCTCATCAAGTATTATTATCTTTGGCTTGAGTATCATCATCTGCAGTATCTCGAACCTCTTTCGTTCTCCACCGGAAAACCCATCATTCACCGATCTGGATATAAAACTCTCGTCTAACCCTACGGTTTTCATCAGGCTCTTTACCTTTTTGTTGAATTCTGATATAACGATCTTTTCCCCTGGATGCAGATTCGAATAAGCTATCCTCAGGAACGTAGATATCCTGACGCCTTCAACAGCTACTGGGCTTTGGAATGCCAGAAATAGGCCGGCTCTGGCCCGTTCCTCTGGTGTTGCAAAGGTTATATCCTTGCCGTCCAGCAACACGTTGCCTCCGGTCACCTTGTAATCAGGGTGGCCTATCAGCACGTTACCTAGTGTGCTCTTCCCAGCGCCGTTTGGCCCCATTAGCGCGTGTATTTCTCCGCCTTTTACAGTCAAATTAACGTTTTTAAGTATCTCCTTGCCTTCTACTGATGCAGACAGGTTGTTGATCTCGAGTATCATTTTTTATCTATGGATCATACCATAATACTATTTAAACACTTTTTTGTGTTTAAATTGACTAAATTTAAATATCTCGTTCATATTAATGTATTATGCTTTACGATGACATTCTTGGCGATACAAAGGCTAAGATACTTGAGAAGCTTAACATATCGGACCTGAGCCTTGATCAGCTGTCCGAAATACTCAAGATAAACAAGACTGCAGTAAAGGAACATATGGAGTTCCTTGAGATGCGCGGCTACGTATCCTCATATTTCAAGCCCAGCGGAACAGGCAGGCCGAAAAAATTCTATAAGCTTACAGATAAGGGCATATCGCTTTTCCCAAAGAAGTACATAGAGTTCACTAAACTTCTCGTTGAAGAGGTCGAAAAGGACGTCGGATCTTACAAACTGAATGGTATGCTTGAGAGGATAGCGGCTAAGATAATATCTGATACAGGATGGTCCTCAGGGGACCTCAGGGATATGCCAAGGGATGAGAAGATAAGGAAATTAGAAGAGTACGTAAATATGTTAAATGTACTAGGTTACAACGCAACGATAGATGTGTACAGCGATAGAGTCGTAATATCAAGGCACAACTGTATATTTTACGATTTAGCCAAGACAAACAACAAGATCATATGCAATTCGCTTGGGAAAGATCTTGTTTTACAGTCCCTTAACGCTGATTTTGAGATCACAGAGAGGATAAGCAGCGGATCAAGCAAGTGTGTCATCGAAGTTAAGTTGTGAGGTGTTTTTTATGGTGACTAAGGAGGAGATACTGGAAGCTTTGAAAACTGTATCCGACCCTGAAATAGGGTATGATGTGGTGAACCTCGGCCTGGTTTATGATGTTGAAATAAATGGAAATAGGGTATACATAAGGATGACTATGACTGCACCAACCTGCCCTGTTACGCCCTGGATACTTAGCCAGGCCCAGCAGGTCGTTGAAGAGCTACCTGGCGTTGAGGCTTGCGATATAGAGTTGGTGTGGGATCCCCCATGGAGTCCCAAGATGATGAGTGATGAGGCAAAACAGGCTCTGAACATTGATGAATGATTCATTTTATTCTTTTCGACAAAAATCTATTAGTTTAAATACTATTTAAATATGATCCACTAGATACTTATGAGTGAGAGAGAAAAGATAACCATTGAAAATATAGTAGCTTCTACTTCGCTGGCTGAACATCTGGATCTCAGCAGGATTGCGCTCGCCCTTGATGGCTCTGAATACGAGCCTGAGCAATTCCCGGGCTTGATATATAGGCTTCAAGATCCTAAGACCGCTGTCCTAATATTCAGAAGCGGAAAGGTCAACTGTACTGGAGCCAAGAACATAGAAGATGTAAAAAGGACAATAAAAATAATAATTGATAAACTCAAGGCCGCAAACATTGAAGTTTATGATGATCCGGACATTATAGTTCAGAACATAGTGGCAGTATACGATCTTGAATCTGAATTGAATCTAACGGATATAGCCATGTCCCTGGGACTCGAAAATGTAGAGTATGAGCCAGAGCAATTTCCTGGCCTAGTCTATAGGGTAGAAGAACCGCGCGTAGTCCTCCTTCTCTTTGGATCGGGGAAAGTAGTGTGCACAGGCGCAAAGGAAGAGAGTGAAATAGAGCAGGCAGTGATAAAGGTAAAAAAGGAGCTCCAAAAAGTCGGCCTGATCTAATTATTCGATCAGGTTTTCCTTAATTATCTCTGAAATATCCTTTACCTGAATTTTATCTTCGAGGTTCATTGTCCTGGCTGCATCACTGAGCATGGCCATGCAAAACGGGCATGCCACTCCTACTGTAGAAGCTTTAGTCTCAATAGCCTGATCCATTCTTATGTGGCTGATTGATTTCTCGTTTTCAACTCTGTACCAGTAGTTTCCGCCTCCAGCTCCGCAGCAGAAACTCTTTTCCCTTGATTTTTCCATCTCTACTAGATCGCCGGTCGATGATATTATGAACCTAGGATCATCGTATACTCCGTTTCCACGCCCAAGGTAGCATGGGTCATGGTAAGTGACTATATTACCTGAGTTCTTTACCTTTAGCTTTCCGTCCTTTATCAATTCAGAAAGGAATTCAGAGTGGTGTACAACTTCTGCATTGAGCCCAAGCTCTGGGTATTCGTTTTTGAAAGTGTTGAAGCAATGTGGGCATGATGTGACAATTTTCTTAACCCCGTACTTGTTAAAAGTCTCTATGTTGCCAGCAGCCAGCGTCTGGAATAGGCCTTCTTCGCCCATCCTTCTTGCAGTTTCTCCTGTACATTTTTCCTCGGATCCTAGGATGCCGAACTTGACGCCTGCTTTCTTCAGCAGATCGATTACCGTTAGAGCAATCTGCTTGTCTCTTGGATCGTAGGCGCCCATGCAGCCTACCCAGTAAAGAACCTCCATACCCTCCTCGTACTTCGGTGCATACTGCAGCAAATCGTCACGGTCCATAGGCGAGCTCCCAAGAGGGTTGCCTGTGTTGTAAAGATTCATAAGATAGGCCGATGCTTCCTTCGATACCTTGTTTTCCATTACCAAGTTTCGCCTTGTCTCTACGACGAAGCTGTATGGCCTTATAAGAACAGGGCATTCCTCAACGCAAGCCATGCACGTCGTACATGACCAAGAGGCGTTCTCAGTCAACACAACCGGTACGAGCTCAGAATCAGTGTTAACAAGCTTTTTTACGTTCTGGACTACTAGCCTTGGATCGAGATCTGTGCCAGAGGCGTATGCAGGGCAGGCCCTCTCGCATCTGCCGCAGTCGGTACATGCCATCGCTGCAGTCCTATATTCCAGGGACAGCTCTGATACCTTCTTTGCGCCAACATGAACTTCGTAGTTGCCGGTAGCTGCCACGTCTGCAAGCAAAAAAGGCGTGCCTACGGCGGAGTTTCCAAGTATTTTAGTCTTAGAGGCGTGGGTCGGCGCTAAAAGCGAATGGAAGAGTTTTGAATAAGGCAGATAGAGAGCAACAAGAAAAGCTGTCAACACGTGAGCCATCCAGAGTTCTCTGTAGACAGTTATTCCAGCTGGACTCATAGATCCGTAAGGAAATATATAGCTGAGGTACCATTCTACAAAACGGTACACATCGAAGCTCTGGCGGAAAAGGTCTATTTTAAGTGCTCCAAGGAAGAAACCTTCGAGGGCAAGTACAAGAATGCCAGAGAGCAGAAGATAGTCCTCTGAAGTAGTATGCAGAGGTATAAAATTTGTGATTCTTCTCAACAGTGCCATAAGCAACCCAACGATCAATATTATACCCCCTATCTGTGTGAAGGCTTCAAATAGCAAGTAGAACGATCCATATAGTATTCCAATACCGATAAGCGGCTTTAGTATATCATGTGAGAGCGCGATCAAGGACGTTGCAATGAATAGTATAACGAAGCCATAAAATATGAAAAGGTGCATAATGCCTGCGTATCTGTTCTTAACTATCTTCTTCTGGAATATTGCGTAAGTGAAAAATTGTTTAACCATCCTTGGGAAGTTAGACCTAAGGTACTTCCACATGAGTTTATAGTCAATGCCTTGCTTTCTATAGGATCTGTACCACATATAGATGTCGAAGATTGCGACTGGGAAAGATATTAAATACAATATTATCAGCTCCGGCACTGGTATGAAAACAAGGGTTGGGCTTACTGGTATAGTCATACTCTCTTATGAGCGATGCATATTTTAATCTTTTTTAACATTATTTGCAGGAATATTTCTAAAAATGGAGTAAATATGTGGTTTACGTGATAGACGTAAACACGAATTGATGGGGAAAACACTCGCCCTTTAGGGCGAGGAAGCCAGATTGGCTTCACGCATACCCATGTATATATATTCTAGCGCTCTGCACTAGGATAAAAGTGTGCATGGACAATAGCCATTGAAATTATAAGAAATGCTATCCCAAATATAGCGGAAATAAAAACGAAGTAGAACGAATATTCTACACCTAACGTGAAGATTATGGCAAAAAGAGTGCTCCCCATGAAACCTGAAACTGCCTTTCCAGTATAGAATATGCCGTTATTCGCCGTTGAAAAGCGGGTACCAAATACGTCCCCTATAAGAGAAAAGTACAGAGATATCATGGAACCTCCGAAAAAGCCTATAAGTACGACTGCGAATATGAAGTTCCTTAAAACTAGGAACAGTGCTCCGATAAATATTGCAACATCAATAAGCAGTACGGAAGCGGGCCTTCCAATTGCATCTGAGATCGCACCGATGATCGGCCTGCTTATACCGCTTAGCAATGGAAATATGGATACGAGAACGGCAAATTCCAGTTCTGGAAGCTTGGATCCTATGAAGCCGAAGGAAGAAGATATGACAATTAGCGGTATAGAACCGAATACAAAGGAAAGATAGAGTATCCAGAACCTCGGGTTCTTAATATTTCTGCTAGGCCTCTCTCCGGTTAAGCCTGAAGAAGGGTACTTTACAAAGGAAAGCAGGAGGGGAAGCACTATAAGTTCGGCTAGGCCTATAAACATCATCGGGAAACGAAATTCGGAGGCCTTTTCAAGGAATATGTTTGCAATGCTCGATCCGAGGCCAAAGCCCAGTGAGACAAACCCAACTGCAAAGCCCCTTCTTCCACTGTACCACTTTACAGCTAGATTTGTAGCTATTCCGTAAAGTATCCCTTCTCCGATGCTTCCGATAGACCAGATTACATAGAATAGGTATATCGAATGAACCAGGGAAGAAGCAACGAACCCAAAAGCCGACATCAATGCTGCTGCAATGCTTACGTTCCTCGGCCCGTCTCTATCGGCGAAATACCCTCCTATACCCTGAAAAGTAGTGGAAAAGACTGCGAAGAGAGTAAACGCTATCTGCACAGAAACAATCTCTACTCCAAATCCCTTTGCAAGCAGCGGCTCGAAAACATTCCATGAATATTGATACAAAGAGTTAAAGCACATAACAAGAAGGGCAATTATGAGGTAACATCTCTTCACATTTGGAAATAAAGCTTGAATAAATATAGCTTTTTACCGAAAACCAGTTATAATGTGAAGTATTCGATAACGCATGCCATTCTACGTAATCACGACCTTTCAAAATGCTGAGGAGGCAAGGCGCATCGGAATGATGGCGCTTGAAAAACAGATGGCAGCTTGCTTTAGCATCATTGACAACGTAAAATCAACGTATTGGTGGAGAGGAAACATAGAAGAATCTAGCGAAGTTTTCTGCGTGTTTAAGACTACAGATGACAATGAGCCATTGCTTTCTCAATTCATTAAGGAAATGCACAATTACGAAGTGCCTGAGATCGCTTCTATGAAGATGGACAAAATAAATGAGGAATACAACCGATGGCTGAACGATTCGTGCAGACACAAATAATCACCGGATTACGGATATGCCATGTTTCTCTAGGAGGCCCGGGAGCCTATTAAGGCAATCGGATCTAAAGCCTCTAAAAAGGTAGTCATCGTGCATTTTTCCAGACATGTAGTGGAAGTCATTCTCTTCCAATACAGCGATTATTCGTAGGCCGATCTTTAGAAGCACATTTATAGACGGTAAATTTTCTACATAGGCTGTAGCCTTCACAATTTTTGCGTTGATGTCTGAGAGCGCTGTATAGAGAAGTGCATAAATGAGGCCAGTTTTCCTCCAGCCCTTAGATACGCCGTAGTATATTTCAGCGATGTGTGGCTGCACTTCCGGCCCGTAATCTGGGCCTAATAGCGAACCTGCAAACCCGACTACTTTATCTTTGTAAAGTGCGAAGTGCATGTAGTGCGGATGCACGTTCCAATTCTTCGATCTCTCGACTATGCTTTCCAGTTGCGGAGGATCTTTCGAATAGTTGACTAAAATGTACGAATTCGGATCTTCATAAAGCTCCATTAAAAGATCATAATAAGACTTTGCCAGACCTGGAGTCGCCCTTACAATCGATACTTCGTGGCCGCCTATTTCGTATATCACTATCGTTTATAGATTGCGAACAAATTAATACTTTCCCTTCGATATGATTGCATGGATAAGAACGGAGAGATCGTTGAAAAAATAAAAGACGAGAAGTCGATAAACCAGAATTTAGATTTCCTAAGGAACTACAGAGACTCGTACAATAGGACGCCGCTCATGGTTGCCTGCATGCTTGGAATGGAAAACGCAATCGATAAACTCGTAGAAAATTTCGACAAATTAGAGGATAAGGATATCGAAGGCAGTACGGCCCTTATTTGGGCAGTCAAGAACAACAGGTTGGGAATAGCAGAAAAACTCCTAAGCAAAGGATCGAACGTTAATACAAAAGACTTTTCGGGAAAAACGCCGTTAATGTGGTCAATAATCTTTGGTTACAGTGAGATGTCATACTTTCTCCTTGAACATGGCGCTAACGTAAACGACAGAAATTTAGAGGGCGAAACACCATTGATAGTCGCATCTAAGTACGGCAGATCCGAAATAGTTAAAAAACTTTTAGAGCTTGGGGCAGACATATCAGCCAGAGATTTAACAGGCCTTACAGCAGAAGCTTC
The DNA here is from genome assembly GCF_000011185.1 of Thermoplasma volcanium GSS1. Taxonomy (NCBI): domain Archaea; kingdom Methanobacteriati; phylum Thermoplasmatota; class Thermoplasmata; order Thermoplasmatales; family Thermoplasmataceae; genus Thermoplasma; species Thermoplasma volcanium. Next base: position 1,472,067 of record NC_002689.2, read on the forward strand.
TGCTAGAATTTTTGGAAGACAAGAAGTCATAAAGATATTTACAGAAGTGCGGCGGGCTTAGGAAAGCGGCAAGCCAGGCCATTAGAGCTGCTGTATGCAGATTCTCATAAACATCACTGCTTGAATAATGCCAATTGAAAAGTCCAGCAGGATCAACGGTGGCAAGATGAACCGCGAAGAAGTTAAGGATAGTGTATTGTTAGGTGACAGCCTTGAAATAATGAGACGAATTGACGATTGCATATACGATTTAATCTTTCTTGACCCTCCCTACTACCTTCAGATGACTCCAAAGAGGCTTAAAAGGTGGAACAATAGATCGGTTCCACAGACGGTAAGGGAATATTGGGATGCATTTCCTTCTTTCGAGGCATACGATTCATTCATATCATCCGTATTAAAGGAGGCTAAGCGTTTGATGTCCGATACATCCACAATATGGGCAATCGGTACCTATCACAACATATTCAGGATAGGAAAGATCATGCAGGACATGGGCTTCTGGATACTCAATGACGTAGTTTGGATCAAGACAAATCCCATGCCAAACTGGCTTGGGGTAAGGTTCACAAATTCAACCGAAACCCTGATCTGGGCTACGAAGGGAAAGGAACAAAAAAACTACACGTACAATAGAAACCTAGCAAAGGAATTTGGCCTTGGAAAAACGGCAAACAACGTATGGGTAATGAAGACTAGCAGGGGAAACGAGAGGGTAAGGGATGAGAATAGAAAAAGCGTGCATCCAGCCCAGAAGCCTCTGGAACTTATGAAGCGCATAATACTCTCATCAACTAAAGAAGGCGACTTGATACTCGATCCGTTTGCTGGGGTCGGAACTACTGGCGTAGCCGCCTCGATGCTTGGCCGCAATTTCACACTTATAGAGAAAGACCCTGTTTATTACCGAGCTATGCTTTCCAGGTTCTCCAGATTTGGAATCCGCTATACAGAAAAGATATAGATAATTGAAATGCTTGTATGTTATGGATACTTATACGTACAAAGCTGATGTAGAATGGATAGGGGCAAGGCGTACCATTTTGAAGACTGATGCGGGTGATCTGGAAGTATCGTCACCGCCAGAGTTTGGGGGGCCGGAAGGCAAATTCTGCCCGGAAACATTATTTCCCGGAATTTTAGCTTCATGCCTCCTCACTACGTTCCTGGAGTTCCGTGAAAGGATGGGAATAGATCTGAAGGAGTGGAAGAGCGAGGCCACTGCTGAACTTGGGCCTTCTCCAGAGAAGGGCTTCAGGTTCCAAAGGATACGGATACACGTGAAACTAAGGGTATCAGAACAGGATAAGGAGAAAATTCCGAGAGCTATGGAGCTTGCCCACAAGTACTGCTTCATTTCAAGGGCGATAAAGAACAACGTGGAAGAAATTGTTGATTATGAATTTATATAATGTTAGATAATTAAATTATAAAGATTTAAGAAAGCCTGTGGTGATCTCTATGAATCTCTTCGGTTTCTCGAGGTACACAGGATGCTTTGATCCTTCCACTATTTCTAGCTGCGAGTTTTTAATTGCACTTCTATATTTGTTTCCAAAATGCGGGTCGACCACTGTATCTTCCGAACCCCATACAAGGAGCACAGGTTTCTCTATATTTTTCATCTTTTCCGTGTAATTTTCAACCCAAGCTGGAGCCACTGCAATCACTGCATCTACCATATCGGGATGCGCCATGCCCATAAGAATCGCCATGCCGCCGCCCATTGATGCCCCGAGAATTACCGCATGCTCAACGCCTAAGCTTTGCATGTAATCTTTTATGAATGATGCCGAGGCTTCTATATTTCCTCGTTTTACGCTGTAAAAATCCGATGGTTCGGACATGCCAAAGCCGGGATAATCCGGTGCATACACATTAAAGGAAAGGTTCGCGTATTCATTGAAAAGCCCAGGTGTTTCCCAATCTCTGGATGTAAAAGACCAGCCATGCAGCATGACTATGTCCTTTTTCGCTCCGGATTTTAAATACCTGTGGAAAACCCTTTTTCCATGCACATCAACATACCCGGTACTTACAGACTGCATATTTCATAATTACAATGACAGATATTAGTCGTATTTTTTTTTTTTTGGGCTTTAATTCACAATTCTGATAATTTTTTTATTCAATCGTTATTGTTCAAAGGCCCCTGAGATCCGACTTTATCTTCTCTTCGTCTTCCTTATATCCGTAAACGTAAACGTACCTTCTCTCTATGGCCTGGTTGAGGGAATTTACCAGGGGCGATATCTCCTCCCCTGCTACTATTCTGCCCTGTATTTTTACGCTGACGTCGGTTTTAAGCCTCTCTCTTCCGCTGAACGAAAGTGGCGGTATAACGTCTACTATAGCATCTTCCCCGATCCTATCCGTTATATCCCTGTATAGTTCTTCTCCGTACTTCTCCTTAAATATGACTTTCATAAGCCTCCTGTTTATGATGTCCCTTGCTATGCGTTCCGATCTCTTCTTAGACAATAGCAATGCCATGAGTTCCTCATCAACCATCCTGGATGTGCCAATGGCCTCTGCAAGCCGGGCCGCTATTCCAAGCATCTTGTTTGCAATCCTGCAGGTCTTGTGGAAATAAACCGCCTGGTACATGAGGAACCTTGATATCAGGAGGCTTTCGATATCTGACAGCCCCTTCTCCTCCGACACTATTTGGCCTTCATAAACGCTTGATACGTCTATTATGCGGAGAGGATTAACGTATCCTATGGATACTCCGCAATAAAAGGAGTCCCTGCGAAGGTAATCGAGTTCATCCGCATCCAGCGGGCCGCTTATTATCTCTGAGAGTACGTTCGATATGCCCTTTAGTATCGAAGATACCCAATGAGGATCTATGCCGTGTTTTTCCAGTATTGCCGGTATTTCAGATTCCGCCTTTCCTTCTATTAAATTTATGCCGGCCTGAAGATGGTCGATCTTTTCCGTTTCCATATAAAATTCTTCTATGGTATGCGAATAAGGGAAATGGCCTATATCGTGAAGCAGAGCAGCGATCTTAAGCTCATCGGACATGGTGCGTAGGTGTTCATTGTATAAACTAGCAAGGTAGTATGTTCCTATAGAGTGTTCGAACCTTGTGTGGTTTGCGCCGGGAAAGACTAGGCTGCAGAGACCGAGGTTTTTAATGCGCCTTAGCCGCTGGAACTCTGGAGAATCTATTAAGTCCAGTATTACACCATCGGCCTTTATCGGCCCAAACACTGGGTCCTGTATGATCTTCACCATAATTATCGTCAAGCCAGACACACCCGGTTCGGTCTGGGCGTCCTGCCAGGTACCCCCCGCTTCCTCTCACCCCCGCACCCCTCCAGCATCGAGAGTCCAGGGTGTCGTTGCTCCCTTCCGGGCCTGGCGCGTTCCCCTGGTAGGCTGCACATACACCCTCCTTTGAGGATGTACATGCAGGCCTCCGATCCAGAGGGACAGAGGATCAATGATTCCACGGGGCCTGACAGAAACCCAGGTGGTCTCACCGGGCTGTCGCCCCCGCATCTAGACTTCGGGTACAGGGGACGCCTAACCCCCCGGCCAAGTCTGGCACATACCTCATTAAAATACCGGTAAAAAACTTATGCACATGATTTCATTGGTTATCCATGGATCTTTACAGAGAAGGGGAAGAAAAATTCGGCCCTATAACTTCACACTTTTACGAGATTATATCAAACCATTTCCTGCGCAATCTCTACAGCATGATAACAGAAGACATAGACAAATTCAAACCCGAAACGATTCTCGACGTAGGCTGTGGCACAGGGACTGCAGATTTTTTCATAGCGAACAGCTTCAGCAACGTAATCATAGACTGCATAGACCCGTCACCGTACATGCTCAGCATTGCATCAAAGAAGCTTTCGCGTTTTAAGGGACGAGTTAACTTCGCGCTGGGAAGCAGCAGGTCTATACCATTCGAAAAGAAGTACGATTTCGTGTTCAGCTCAATATCCTTTCACCACTGGAAGTGCAGGGAAAACGGCCTCAAGACTATGGGCTTGCACGTAAAGGATAACGGCGTTCTTGCCATATATGAATATTACAGGCCAAACCTTCGAAGTTTCCACAAAGCTGCTGGCAAACATGCTCTGAGCGAAAATGAGATTGAGGGCCTAAACGTAGATGGATTCGAAAAGATATACGAGATAAATGGTGAAATGGTTCGTATACTGTTTTTAAAAAATGATCGAAAGTAAGTTTTCATAGTTTAAAGTATTATGCAATTTATATTACGATGATACTATCAAGGTCGAAGGTGCATATATCTAACTTAACCCAATACCTGTTTTAAGGCTATTTTGGATAAAATGGAAAGGTACGCATACTATACCATGGCAATTGCTGGTTCGTCCTTTTGAGGCCTTTCATCTACAACAACAAATATTCATGGAACTATTTGAGCCTTTCCTGATTGTTTTCCTATTCTCTGGTTCAAGCATAGGATGTTTCTTCAAGCCTGGCATCTCTCTCAATTTATAGCATAATGCTGGCTGCAACCGATACAAATTCAGGAACAATAGTAACTGTGACTGCATTTGTAATTAAGTTGCTTTTGTCTTTATGCTCCATTTTACGCTCTGCCCTAGAAGGCTAAAATTAGGAATTAGGAAGCTTGGGATATTTTCAACATATTTCATCGCATATTTACTATCCTTGTACCTATTTAATTTTCCGAGGCAAATAAACTACCTTTGGGGCAGGAACTTGTGCCTCGTAATTTGACTCCTACTGCTATTTGTTCCGATTAGTATATTTGGAACTGTGCTTGTCTACGGCCTATACCTGTAGAATCCAGAGGGCATAAGTGGAAGTTAAACTGCAATGACCAATATGTAGCCAATAATAGCCTCAATATCATCGTACTTGGTGATGCACAAATGGCTAAGCTTATATCAGTATGCAGTATATGCCCCGTTCTTGGCCTCAGCCGCAGCTATATCTTTTAAGAAATTCGGAAAGATACAAACATTATTTAATTAAATCGATCTTATGCCCAGCATGGTCGATTACGAAATAGCTGGCCAAGAGGTCCAGTATTTGAAGGCAAAGCTAAGCCCAGAAGAATATGTATACATAGAACCGGGCCATCTTATTTACAAGGACGCATCGGTTCGCCTTGGCGCAAGCGCTGGAGGCCTAAGAGGGGCTTTTTCGCATCTGCTTTCCGGTTCTGCTGTATTTTTGCTAAAAGTGGAGGGGCCAGGGGAAATAGTTTCAGCAGGTTTCCTTCCTGGCAAGGTTGTCAGGATTGATCTTAACGGGAATAGCATAATAGCCGAGTTCAATGCTTTCCTCGCTATGGATTCGACGGTCTCTTATTCCACTAAGTTTGCAGGCATAACCCAGGCAATCTTTGGCGGAGAGGGCGTCTTTTTGGAAAGGTTCAGCGGAAACGGTTCTGTTTTCCTGCATGGTCATGGCCTGCCAATAGTCAAAGATCTGAAACCAGGCGAAGAGATACAGGCAGAGATGAGCCACCTTCTGGCTTTTGAGGATGGTATGGAGTACACTATAGAGAGGATCGGCGGCTTGAAGACGATGCTGCTGGCGGGCGCCGAGGGAGAGGGGCTTTTCTTTGCCAGGATAAGGGGCCCTGGAAGGGTATGGCTTCATACGATATCGTTATTCCAGCTCGCGGCAAAGCTTATGAGAAGATAGTGAAATGGAAATTCGATAGATGGTTTTGCCAAAGCTCAGCAATATGTATAAATAAATATTTTCAATAGCCTTAACGGGCCCGTGGCCTAGCTAGGATAAGGCACCGTCCTTCTAAGTCGGGAATCGTGGGTCCAAATCCCACCGGGCCCGTATATAATCTGTGTCTTATAATGCTATATTACCACATTAATTATTTAATATCGAGAGTTTTGCGTTAATTATATATCAAATGCACAATCCATTTTCTTTTGATTCTCGGGACATTCCTTGCTGATTTATATGTATTCAGCATGTATTAACCAAACCTATAACGTACAGGAATCTTTTATTCTTCCTCTTCAGCTCTATGTAATATTTATATATTTTAAAACATTAAAACTCTACGGCCAAGGTATCTAACTACAATGGTGCTGAAAAGGAAGCAAAAGCCTGGGTAAGCAACAAATATCCTTAAAATTTGGCTCTGAATTTTACAAGAATATGGAAGAAGATGAAAATACATTGATCATAATTTGAGATGTTATAGCCGGTATAAAAGGAAAATAAAAATCTTTAAATTGCAGTTAGGAGCAGAAAGTGGGGAAATAATAGGTTATAGCGATTAATGAGTTTAATGTAAACGTCCGAAACATTCTATACAACGTACATTATAAAATAATTGATCCAATAATTAATAAAACTGAAGATCTGATTAAACTTTGCTAACTACAAATATAAAAGTTTTGAAAATCTAAATACAACGTGACGTATGACTGGATATGGATCTGAAGGATAAGGTAGCTGTTGTAACAGGATCTGGGAGAGGTATTGGAAGGGCAATTTCCGTTGCGCTAGCTAAGAACCGCTGCAAAGTGATAATAAATGTGAAGAAGAGATTAGAGGAAGGCCAAGAAACTCTCCGCATGGTCGAAGAATACTCACAAGGTATTCTTGTAAAGGCTGATGTCTCTACTAGAGAAGGCTGTGCATCAATAATAAACGAGGCAAGAAAAAACTTCGATTCAATAGACATACTTGTAAATAATGCAGGCTTAGGCATAGCTATGCCATTCATGAACAGTGATGATTCTCTAATCCAAAAATTGATCGACACAAACATAATGTCAGTAATACGCTGTTCTCAAGAGATAGGAAGGGTCATGGAGGATGGTGGAACGATCATAAACGTATCCTCCGTCGCTGGTCTAAAACCAATGCCGCTCCTACCCATATACGGGATGACAAAGGCTGCCATAATCAATCTGACGCAATACATGGCCTATGACTTTGCCCAGAGACGCATAAGGGTAAATGCAGTAGCACCTTCTGTAGTCAGTACGAAGATGGGGAACAGCCTGGTAGATATAAGCGGCTTGAAGGAGGATAAATTTGCAAAGGAATACACACTTACAGGAAAAATAATTGATCCGGATGAAGTTGCGGATGCAGTCATATTTCTTGCAAAATCTGATAGTATAACGGGCCAAACCCTTGTTATTGATTCTGGATGGTTACTGAAATAATGTTTATCTATACGTATGTGCAATCAGTCTACGTACATCGAAGTTCAGTATTGCAAGTAGTAAAGCGATCTGAAAGCTAAAAAAACAAAATCTGCTGAGATAATGATCAATCCAACCATTAAGAAAGAATAAGATGGACCGAACAGCTGGTAAAGCAGCCCACCTATTAGACTGGATAATGCTGATGCAGCCATGCCAAAAGTATTCATCGACCCCTGTATCCTTGCCATCATCTCATGCGGAACTATACGCATCGATAGTGTAGATAATACGCTGCTCTCAATCCCTATTGAGAGGCCGGCAAGAAAAGACGGCAGTACTAGCACGTATACGCTATGAATTAAGGATATTGAGACAAATGATACTCCGAGTACTATGAATACTAAAAGATTTATCCTGCCTACCTTGCCTGAAATCTTGGATGCAGAAATGGAACCGAATACCATTCCAAGAACAATAACCCCAAATATTAAGGAAACATACATTGCAGGAAGCCTGTAGCCTTCTTGCATGAGGGATATATAAAGTATAGCAGCAACACCTATTGAAAAATTTGATACAAAATTTATGGCTATGATCTCAGCCAGCCTCTTATCCTTCCTCAACAGTGTGAGAGCTTCGGCCACCCCAGTATGAATAGATTTACTCGTTCCATATGCAGTATATTTTATCATAATAAGGGGAACCGAAGACAATGCGAAGAAAAGCCCAATAATTAAAAATGAGGCTTCAAAGCCAAGCGCTATTAATATTCCTGAGATTATAAATCCAACCCCTTGAGAAGCCATTATTACCGACGACATCTCGGAAGAACCTTTCTTATAATGCTTATCTCCCAAAAATGCCTTAGTCCATGTTGCCCTAACTGAATCAACGACATCGGATGTGAAGCCAATAAGGAAAGTCGCAGCATAAATGGTAATTATAACATCTATAGAGGGCCAGAATTGAATCGATATCATTATAATAATCACGAGAACAACTCTAAATAAAGAAGAGATAAAAGCCAATGTCTTTTTCCTTTTGGATTTATCTACGTACGCTCCCACTAAAACACTGATCATCAATGGTAAAGTCAAAAGGCTGTCTGAGAAACCTGCCAATAGCGGTTTTTTCGTAATAAACAAAACTACCCATATCACAATTAAATTGTATGCTGAAAACGCTGTATGCGAGAACCAAACGCTGGAAACTAAGAACTTGAAGTTTTTATTCCCGGAATTATTTGATTTTAAGTTATACATATAAGATTATCTTATACGTAATTTTTTATCTTATATATAAATATGACCTTCATGCCCGAAAAGAGGAACGCTGACTTGCTCTTTAGGGGCTTTAGCAAGACAAGGTTAATGGTAATAACACTCATAGCCGTGAACGGCCCTATGACGGTTACACAGCTTTCCAAAGTTATAAAAACCACAAGATCAAACCTTTATCAGGCAATAAAGGAAATGGTTAGCGATGGTATACTTGTCCAAACCCGCACAGTTTCTGAAAAGAATTATGTTGAAAAATTTTATGATATAAACACCGATCTATTCGATGCAATAAAGTATGGTGATATCCGTAAGGCTATCGAGGAGATGGATGAAGATAAATTGAGGAACATCCTATATTCGTTTCTAAGGTCAGCCTCAGCAATCCTTTCAATAATGGCGGAACAGGTTAATTTATCCAATAAAGATGATCTTGATAAGTACGTAGATTATGTTAGGAAAAACCTGCTTATAATTTCATTTTCAACACATTCAACTAAAGACATGAGTAAGTTTTCTTCTATGCTTTCGAATTTCTTCACAGAGATCGATGATGACAATGACGAAAAGAAAGATGAGCACCTCCTTTACATAGTAGGGTTTCCAATCCTCAATCAAATGGGTTTTATTTCCAAAAGCAGGCATGAGAAACTAACTGGAGATGGAAAGGAATGAAGGAAATCGGAGCATCAATAAGGAAATTCCTTGATGATTCTGGGAAGTGTGGCGAAACTATTGAAATATCCGAGCCTTTCTCCGTTGATAATGAGGTAAGAGCTCTATCTGCAGCATTAGAAAAAAGCGGAAAAGTATTAATATAACCTTATACGCCTTCCTTCAATGTAAACATAACAAAATCTTATACTTTTACATTTGTCACATTGTGATATACATATATTCTATACAATATTTGATGTGACAAAACTGAACGCAAATTATTGCAATCCATTATGTGTCTCCGTGTTGATGAAACATAAAATAATATTTATTACTTGCTCCAAGTTATTGATGTCAATTTTTCGAATAGCATAATTTCATAAATTCTCCTGCTAGATATTTCTCTAACACATATTTTCTGCGTCGGTTCCTCAATACTCACTCGCTCTATATCCAATTTTATTCTGCAGATTTAAAGTGTATCATTTTTGAGGTGAAACATGTATACTTATAGATTCCGCTATTTTGTAATCTAAATATCGTTCTAGATATGAATAAATCATTATCCACGATATTACTTTTTTACAGATTTGCTATTGCAGAAAGAATATGGTACCAAATGAACCCACCTGGTATTATGATTCCCTTATAGCAATAACGCTATCTAAGAAGTAAAAAAATGGCACCTTTTCGGCTCAAGAATCAACTTTTATTTTATGTTCTTTTTGAGCTTACTGCTTCATGATAAAAGTAAATTAGCCTCCTGAAATTTTTAAAAAAGTATTCAATACTCGATGGAAAAGATATTTTTGCAGCTTGAGAAGCTCCACATGATCGAGGATTAGTATGGAGATTTCAGGGAACTGGAGAGAACATAGAAATCATAGACACTAAATATGTCATCTGGATCTTATATTTTCATTGCAATTTTCTTATAATTATAGTTCTGCCGGCTTCGTAATACCCTATGAAGTCTCCATCTCCTATATCCAGAATTTTCGCTATTCTACGCGGTATCGTTATTCTTACTGTATTTTTCTGTGAATTAACCTTGACTATTTCAAGCAGTTTTTCTTTTTCATCCATTATGTAGAAATTGCAAAATAGATTTAATCTTATCCATAAATCTGAAGACCGATCCATTTTTTGCTGCCAACTCATTTTGACGCCATTCGTTAACTTTGTAAAACACTTTTACTTGCTAGTGCCATTGATTGTGTTTAATCTCTTCGATACCTCTCGTAGTGTTCTAAATGTTGTGTTTTTATAAAGGATGCCTCACATGGAACATGTCCATTTCTCGTACATGCATTTATATTATCCTTTTAGTGTTGTTGGATGATATTTATTCTCCTACTTATCTTATGTTCGTTAATTCGATGGGATTAGTAGAATGTATCGATCTCCTTATTTATTCGGACAATAGTATTTTAGGAGTGAGTTTAAGTTCTTCCCCATATTGTATATAGGCCTAGTATACTTCTCTGGCCATTTATTTTTGAATTCATCGAACATGCTTATTGCTTCTTCTTTAGTTCGTAATAGCAATATTTACTTAAGACCGGAATAGATTTTATTTATATTGTGATCTCTTACATTTGATTGGAAATTCCTTGATGCATGTATTGTACGTAAATAGAAATAAGCTCTAGGATACAATTCTTTGATCTCTTCCCCTATTTCGGGCATGTCCACTATGAACAAAGCTGTTGGTTGAAGCCACTTTTCAGATCGATCAATACATTCCGGTAGGCAATGTTATTCTCAACGGGTTTATGCAGAATCCGGGAAAATCATACTGTCCATTATCCATAATGCCGTTGCAAATATGACGTATTCCTTCTGGACATTTCCTAATATCCCTAGGTTTTAACACCTTTTGAAAACACGGATCTGAATTGAGCTGATCTTGTCTGTAAAAAAACTGAACTTTACTCACGGAATGGCTTATTTCATGTTCTTTTTTCTCATTCTTTTTCTTATTTTCCCATAGCTTACGCTATCTTGCCCTGTTTCTTCAGGCTAAGCAGGGTCATGAGATTGTACCCAAGGCACATGAACATCGACTTTACCCTCACTCTCCTGACCATGGTCACGAAGACATGATCGCCATGGAAGATTCTCTTCATGACAGAATACGGCCTTTCACCAGGAGAACACTTCCTGGATATGCGACGGTTTCTCCTGATCTGTTTGGCGGTCAGCTTATGATTCCTTGATGCCTTGTCCATGGTTGCATCAATTCCCCTGGTTGGTGATCCTGAATATCCTTTTGTCCCTGTATGTCGGGATTCCTGGAATTCCAAGATCAACCTTCGAATCATGGGAGAAGGCTGTGGTGAGAACGAATTCCATTATTAGCGGAATGTCCGTACCCTGTACAGTATGCAGCTTGTTGCCGAAATGTGATCTTTTTCCCTTCTTTGCCCATGTTCCGTCCTTGAATCTTCGTGTCTTTGCATTCCTTCTCTCATCACGCCTGATCCTCTTCTTCTCTGCCACCCGTATCTTTGCTTCCCTTTTTGCCTGCCTCTTCCCATCCTTTGTCATGGTCTTATCTTTCTTTTCATCTTGCACAATTTCAGGCATATTTGGGGATACAGGAGGCTTCTTCCTTCCATGTTTGCCTGGATCGGATTCAATGAAGGATGCATCCTGAACAACTCCTTTCTTCACTGTTATGCCCTCTGATTCGAACGGTTCCCAGATCATCTTGTCCTTACCTGTCGATGACAGTCTCTCCCTGAACAACCATATGGCCCTAGAATCCGGAACACTGTCAGGGTAGTTGAGAAAATTCATGAACGATACCCTGTAATGCATCTCCCTCTCCATGGCCTCATCAACCAGATTGTATACAGACTGCAGGAAGAGTACCTTGACCATGAGTATGGGATCGTTGTTTGGTCTCCCTCCCAGTTTACCAGTTTCTCCATTTCAGCAAGCCTGTCCCCATCCCTTGAGAGTTCCTCATATTTCTCGCGGAGACGGTAATTCTTTATGTTCATGATGTTTGATCATGAGCGCATGAATAAAGCTTTCTGTTACAGATGCCGCATATTACGGGTTCCTGAGTAAGAACATCATGAAAGATCATGAGCGGAAAGACAGGGTGATTCAGCAAATTGAACAGGGGTTATTGGGAAAAGTGTATAGATTTATATTACTCCAACTAATTGATTTCATCAACTTATGATTCAATGAACATCATTTTCCTGTCGATCTCTGGTAGTGCAAAAGTATGGGGTGTACGACAGGATTTTATAATAAATAGATTATTAATATTTTACCCCTTATGCTTATTGGGTGCTTTGACTCATCATAGTTTCTTCATTGCTGTTTTAAGGCACCTATGCTAGTTGATCAATACACTTTGAATTAATTTTTCAGATATCAGATATATCAGAAAAATTAATAATCATGTATCAATTATCTATAGTAATCGGGTAATACACTATCTATAAGAGTTTGAAACAAACGTCCTAAATGATACTAGTATAGCGTTTCCTTATTAACAATAATATTTATATATTAATTTACTATATATAATTATAACGTTTAAAAGAACCAAAGGTGAATTGAAATTATCTGAGGATGATATAAAAAAGCTTGAAGAATTATCAGTATCAAGGACAGAGAAATACAGCACTGTTTAAAGGTCAAAGATACTTTTAATGTATTATAACAATAAAAGCATTAATTATATAGCAAAATCGATGAATGTATACGAGGCAAAGATATACAGGACAGTAAATAAGGCTTTACTATCTGGAATAGATGCAGCATTAAACGATAGACAAAGACCAGGAAAGCCAAGAATGATATCCGATGAGGCAAGGGCATACATTATTAAAACAGCATGCACAAAGCCCATAGAACTAGGATTATCATATGAATTATGGACCAACAGGTTATTAACAAGATACATAAGGGAAAATGCACCCGAAGAATACAATATATCTGGAATATCCAATGGAACAGTATCAAAGATTCTTAAAAAAAGCAATATAAAGCCATATAAAATTACATACTATGAGGAGAAAACAGATCCTGATTTTGATGTAAAGGGAAGGGAGATACTGCATGTGTATAAGGATATAAACATATATAAGAGAAATAATGACAACAATAATGAATTGTATGCATTTTTATCCTATGATGAGAAACCTGGAATACAGGCAACAGGAAATATATACAATGACAAGCCTCCAGATAAAAATCACAGTAATATTGCAAGGAACCACGATTACATCAGGCATGGTACACTATCATTGCTTGCAGGAATAGACCTTGTTACAGGGCATATAATATATAGCATTGAAGATAAGCATAAAAGCATAGAATTTATTAAATGCCTTGATAATGTGGATAAATATTACCCTGATGATTATAAAATAAAAATAATTTTAGATAACAATTCCATACATAAATCAAAGGAAACACAGGAATACCTTAATAAAAAACCCGGAAGGTTTAAATTTGTATTTACGCCTGTGCATGCAAACTAGAGTTTTGCGTTAATTATATAGCAACCACATGATTTAATTTATCTCTGAATTTCAGGACATTCCTTGCTGATTTATACGGGTTCAGCATGGATTGTTTAACAGCCATAACGAATCGATCACCATACCTACTGAATCCATCAAACAGTGATTCAAGGAATTGGAAGCAGATCCATCTCTCCGCTTCCCTATCCTTCAATGTAAGTCGAGATATTTTCGCATTGACATTATGGCGGAAATTTTGAGGATCACCCCTTCTTGTTGACGTTAGATTAAGGTGCATCTCTGTCTCGCAAAGCTTCCTCATAAAGATGTGACCTAAACCCCCCTTGCTTAATATCCCTGTGAATTATCTCGATATAGCTGCGCCTGAGATATGTTTCTATTATTCGCTTCATGTTCCATTCCGATCTGTTTGTTGCATAGTATCGTTTAAAATTGATGCCTTCTGATATGATTACCTTCACCTGTCCCATGCCTATTATCTTTCCCTTAACCTCCCAGACAGAGTATGTATTCCCTGATAATTTTATGGTCTGAGACTTACTGTATGGCAAAAATATGGAATCAAGGGTGGTCCATCCCCCTTAATCTTGATCTTCCTGTTGCCCTTGCTCTGGAATACCCAGTTAAGTTTCTTTCCATTCAGGAACGATATGATATCCTTTGTGAAGTACCATGCGTCATCGGTCACTGTTGAGAAATTAAGCTCATCGGTGAAGCATTTCTCAATGACTCCTTTCTGTATATCAATCTTTGAACGGTATTCGTTCTCATCGTCAAGACTCTCCTTTCTCCTGTATATCTCAGCAGATCTGGGCTATATGCCATATCTGCTTGAAGGGGACGTTTTAAACTGCATTCCCCCAGCTATCTTTTCCGATGGAATGATCAAATATTAATCGTGCAGCCTCAATGTTCTTTCCTGTCTTTTTTATTATGTCGTCTATTGCAAGTATTCCATCATCTTCAACTGAATTTATGTTTTCTACAGTTTTCATGAACATCAAATCAGTGTCAATCCCTGATTAGAGGAATCTGTTTATGCTTGACTGGTTCACATGAGCAATGATGGTGGAGTTCAGGTGTGCCACACTCCTGTTTGAGATGTTCGGAAGGATGAGATAAGCTCCTCAAAGTGCCTGAACTGCCTTATCTCACCAAAACATGATCGGAAGGGATCAGTCAGTTCACTGAGAATGTCGTGGCTGGAATATATGGGTATATCCATATGGCTGACAAATGTTTGACACATCCATAACCTTTATGGCTGAAGGAATTATTTGTTAGTGAGAGAATAAAATTAATGCAAAACTCTAGTTCTATAACTATTTTTCAATATTTACGAAAATTGTTTATATTACTGTATGATATTATATTATAATGGATTATCTAGATATAGGACAGGCCGCTGATAATAAGTATTATTCATCAAAAAGAACTCTTCCACTTGCTATTATGAAAGAAAATGCAAAGGAATATCAACCATTGAAAATAAATACAATTAAAACTTGTTCCTGCAAAGAAAATAACCTTAATTGTTTAACAGCTAAGGAATGGATAAAACGGCAAATTGGAGTGTGGGAATTTTATTACGAGAAAAGAGACATAAGAGATAAAACTGTTCATCCTGCTACATTTCCAATATCCTTAGCAAAACAGGTTATAGAATTGTTCTCTCATGAGGGTGAGCTTGTTGTTGACCCTTTTGTGGGAAGCGGGACAACACTGGTAGCTGCTAGGGATTCTAATAGGAATGCAGTGGGTTTTGACCTTCAGGAAAAATATATAAAGCTTTGTGCTGAAAGATTATCTACACAGAGGATTGTTGGCAATGCTCAACAGGTTGCTATAGAAGAAGATGCAAGAAACATCTCCAATTATTTCAATGAAGAATCAATATCATTAATTTTCACATCACCACCTTATGCTAACCTATTGAACAGAGAAAGGAAAAATAAGTCAAGAAGAAACAGAAAAAACAACCAACTCGGTAAAGTGGAGCAGTATTCTCAGGATCCTAGAGATCTCGGTACTCTTGATGTAGAAAGTTATACTAAGGAAATGGGAGATATTTTCGAAAAGGTTAAGCCAGCCCTAAGAACAAAGGGTCACTGTGTTATCAATGTTCCAGATATGTGGTGGGAAAATAAGAGGATAGCTATACACGTTTATCTGATTAATGAAATGACAAAAAGAGGCTATGAGCTTAGAAATATTATAATCTGGGATAAGAGAAATTTAGTAAACCAAATAGGAATTTTTGGGTGGCCAAGCAATTACATAACTATGGGTGTCACTTTTGAATACCTATTGGATTTTTGGAAACCATAAATACCGAAAGAAATTTAAGACAAACACATTTAATTGGAATGGTACAAATGTCGCAACCAGTTTACTCTAAACAAGAGCTTATTGAGAGGTTAAAAGAAATAAGGGATAAAGGATGGATTCAAAATAGAAGAAAGGGCA
Source organism: Thermoplasma volcanium GSS1 (assembly GCF_000011185.1). NCBI lineage: Archaea > Methanobacteriati > Thermoplasmatota > Thermoplasmata > Thermoplasmatales > Thermoplasmataceae > Thermoplasma > Thermoplasma volcanium. The sequence continues at coordinate 1,488,132 of NC_002689.2, forward strand.
ATACAGGCGGTATAGGCAATACACTTGAAGATCTTCTCGAAATAAAGGAAAACAATCTACCTATACCAAACTCAGCTGAGTGGGAACTTAAGACACATAGAAAAAACAATGGATCGTTAACCACACTTTTTCATTCAGAGCCGTCTCCAAGATCCTTGAAAATAGTGCCTTCAATATTACTACCATATTATGGCTGGAAACACGAAAAGGCTGGAACAAAATACCCTGACTCGGAAATGAGTTTCAGACAAACTATAAATGCCGTTACCAGAACAGATAGAGGTTTCTGTATAGTTATTGATTATGACGAAGAAAAAATACTAATATCGTTCGATCCAGGAAAGGTATCTCCAAAGCACAAAGAATGGCTTACGAGTGTAGAAGAGAGAGTTGGGCATATTGGAGAACTTGATATACAACCATACTGGGGTTTTGACGATCTTTTTCACACAGCAGGGTCCAAACTATTAAATTGTTTCTATATAGATGCTGAAGTAAAAAAAGAAGGTGATCAAGAATATTACCTTTACAAAGATATATACATGCTCAGAAAATTCAGCAAACAGAAATTTATAAAAGCAATTCAAAATGGTATTGTTTTGATAGATTTTGATGCAAGAACAGGGCATAATCATGGTACGAAATTTAGGATCAGAGAGGATAAAATACCAATTTTATATGAAGAAGTATCAATGTTCTAATTTGGTTGGCATTGTCAATGGTTTATTTTACTATTTTACCATTTTTTCTTGCACAATTTATTCCGAACTTATGATTATGGGATAATAAACACAATTACGAATAGATAGATATATCTTAATTACTTTTTGTATTTTAAAGACAAGTATCTCTGTGAGAATTTATGAAAACGTTTGAATATATCTAGAATGTGTTATATAAGCTATTATAAGCAATATTACGTTAAATTATTACACTCAACATAGTTTATGAATCAAACCAATTTATCAGTAAAAATCACATTTACGTGGGACATGGAGCGAGTGAGCCGAGCTCCTACCAGCTTTGCCATAGTGATAAACCCGATCGCCCATACTAACTGGTGCTTGTAAGCACCATCACTTGCAACAGCAAGCACTGATATTTAAAGTTTTTATTCAGGGAAACGTAAAGACCGGCAAATAGGAAACGATAATGATCCTTTAAAATACTAATTCCATATTAAAATCCTGTCAGGATCGGTTTAGCCTTAATATTTAAACACTGGTTCCCGGCGCATTAGTGGGCTATTCCTTTTTGCCGGTATCTCGGGTTCCATTATTCCACGTGAGTTACGCTCGATAACTCATATATGTGAGTTTCTTGCCGGAACTCACAGTTTTCATACCGAACAGGTTATTTAAGGTGCGGGAGGCGGGGCCTGACTTCGGGAATTTAAACAAATTATTCGGCGGAGACGCTATAGACCTCGAGGAAAAGGAGAGACAAGCTAACAAAATACGTTATAAAGTCAGAATCGGCAATATAGAAGTCAAGAGTCTTTAAATGCAACGATCAAATAAAGGAAATGTTCAATAATAGGTATCCATTGTATAATACACAAAATTCTGGACACAATCTTTCAACACGCGAATAGAAAGGGTTATATTTAGTGAGGTTAAATTTCTATTCTCTATGGAAATAAAAGATCATCACATCTTCACCGCTATCCATCTAACTCTCACGATTGAAAGAAACTTTTAATTATCAACTTCCAATATATAATTATAGTGAAACTAAATGGACATAAACCAATTTATTGAAAAATTTAAACAAATAGAAACGAAAGGCTTTGTAAAATCTATGAGAAGAGGCCCTACTGGAATCGGAATGACATTGGAGTCATTGCTTGGAATAAAAGAAAATAATATAAGCTTGCCAGATCTCGATGGAATCGAATTAAAAGCACATAGGGATAATTCTATGAATTTGATTACATTGTTTACCTTTAATAGGGGTGCGTGGATAATGAATCCTCTGGAAGCAGTAAGGAAATATGGAACTTTAGATAAAAACGGTAGATTAGGTTTATATTTCACGATGAATTTTACACCAAACAGTGCAGGGTTATATTTATTTGCAGACAATGAAGCAGTTTCTGTTAGGCATATCAATGGCGATGTTTTAGTAAAGTGGAATTTTAATGATTTGGAAGATCAATTCAAAAGGAAAGTGCCGGCATTAATTATAGCATATGCAAGAACAGAATACAGAGGAAATGATGAATATTTCCAATTTTATAAAGCTGTATTGTTAAAAGGAACAACAAAAGATATAATAAGGGAAAGCATTAAGAATAATATTATATTAATTGATTTAAGATTGCATGACAAAGGCACAATGGCAAGAAACCATGGAACAGGATTTAGGATATATGAAAAGAATCTACCATTGGTATTTTCAAATACAGAGGTGATAGCATAATAACAGAATTAGATGACTGGACATTCAATAAATCCTATACGAGGGAATACACACATATTTACCATGATTACCCTGCAAGGATGATACCTCAAGTTGCAAGAAAACTTCTATATTTATATGGATCCAATGCTAAAACAGTATTCGATCCATACTGTGGCACAGGCACTTCATTAGTCGAGGCCATGTTGCTTGGCATAAATGGAATAGGCACAGACCTAAATCCATTGGCACAGTTAATTGCAAAAGCGAAAACCAATGCATATATTGATTATAAAAGTGTGATCTCGGAGATAGAAAAATTTAATGAAAATGCCGACAAATTAGATCCTATAGTACCGAATATTAAAAACATCGATTTCTGGTTCAGCAAAAATGTATCTATTAAATTAGGAAAGATAAAGGCATACATCGAATCAATAGAAGACGAAAATATAAAGCAATTCTTCATGGTAGCATTTAGCGAGACAGTAAGGGAAAGCTCAAATGCAAGAAAAGATGAGTTCAAGCTTGTTCGGTATAAGGAATATAAGCTTAAAAATTGGAATCCAGACCCATTTGAAATAATAAATATAAAACTAAATAGAAACCTTAAAGGCTTAATAGATTTTAAAAAGAAAATAGCGAGTCTTAATGAAATTCCATACGTAAAAATATATAATTACAATTCTGTAAATGAAATACCAAATAATGACATACCAGAAGATTTTGCTGATATCGTCGTGACGTCACCTCCATACGGTGACTCGCATACTACTGTAGCATACGGCCAATATTCGAGATTATCATCTGAATGGCTATCATTAATAGGCAATGAAAATATTGACAATAAATTAATGGGCGGTAGCAAATCACCGATTATAGAAGATTTTCCTTCTTTGCCATTAAATGAAGCAATACAAGCGATAGAAAAAAAGAACAAGAAACGTGCCATTGAAGTGTCATCATTCTACCGTGATTTGCAAATGTCAATAAAAAACGTTGGCAGGGTATTAAAAAGCAACGGATACGCATGCTATGTAGTTGCTAATAGAACAGTAAATTCTGTTATACTTCCAACATCCTATGCTATAAAGGATATATTCGAATACTACGGCTTCGAATACATAAAAACATATATTAGAGATATACCTAACAAAAGGATGCCATCAGTGAATAGCCCTACCAATGTAGCTGGGGAGACATCTAAAACTATGCTGAAAGAACATATAGTAGTAATGAAAAAAATGTGATACAATTACTATAGATTTGGGACTTTATGATCCTTAAAAATTACATTGAATTTTTCATATCGCAATATCATTTAATTTCGCCTTTTGTTAGTTTAATTTTATCATAATTGCTTACCTAAACTTATTCCATAGGAGCTGTAATGAATAACTCCAAAATAAGAGTTATTGCTGCAACTCCTGTTCATCATGGCCTACATGGCGATCTAACGCACGACCTGATTTCGGGAATATCAACAAGCTGCTTGGCAGGGGTTCTATCGACCTCTGGAATAAGGGGAAACAAGCAGGGCCTCAGCCTGGCGATCCATACAAAGACCGCATTTTCACCTATCTTAGCCCGAACACATAACAAAAGAATGAGCGCATCCATGCAAGAAAACTTATCCGGATGAGGCACACCTTAGAAAAGATTCCATCCAGTCAAAGGGCTATATCCAGAAGGCGCACCACCCAGAATAGGCAATATCCATAAAAGCGGCCATTCAGCAACGAAATCGTTACGATTTTGCCTTCAAGCGAGGTGTTCAGTGCATCGGTATTCGTGTATTTCTTTATGCCATTCTCAGGCTGCTTCTTTTCTCGATCCTGTATCATGGGAATGCCTCCGCTGCCTTCATGAGCCATGCAAAAAACGCCGGATCGAACATCAAAACAGCCGAGATGGCGATCGTTATTGTTGCTATGGCCGCGATTCTGCCGATCTTGATTTTTGCCTTCTTCGCTACCATCTGAATCGACGTTAAAAATTCGCCGCGATTCCATATACTCCTTTCCATTTCTCCTTTCATACCGATCCTCCTTTTTTTCTCAATTATTTTGTTTGAAAAATGAAACGCTATTATTCGGCAATCGCTTAAAAAAAGGTTTTAGCCATGGCTATTCGCCCATGCGTACCAGAATGTGTTTTTTGAATGTTTTTCATGGTCCATCGCTTCCCCCATAGATGAGTTCTTTCGCAAGCTCTTCAAAAAACATGCTCCTACTGACTTCGGGCATGGTGGCAGGGAAGTGCCTGGAATCGGCCTTCAGCATGTTTTCGTCAATACTGAGGATGACCCATACCAGCGACTCCACATTTCTGTATCTTCATCCAGTTTCAGCGCCTTCCTGAGTTCTGGCGTCTTCTTCGCAAGAACCAGTGTTCGTGGTTGGATCATTATTAGCTCGAAGTCTGCGTTTTTATTGGTTCCCGGCGTGTAAACAGTGTACTCAAGCCTCATGATTGCGTTGTGATCCCCGGATACGACTATCTACCCGCTGAAAAGCCTCTCGAGTGTCCTGAGATAGGTTTCCTCAGCGTCCTTGAGTTCGATCATGGAGACCACCCTTTGCCGATTGCGATTTTCTTCTGGGGCTCATCTGCCATGGCCTTGAATTCACGTTCACTGACCTCACTGCTAAAGTTGTAAGCCTTGATTTGCCGAGCCTCTGAAATCGTCATGGCAACGTACATGCCGGGTTTGTATTTGCTCGGAACGGGATTATGCCTTTTATCGTCAGTGATGATCTTTCGAAAGGTAAGCTGATTTTCCGTTTTCTCTGTTTTTTCGTCCTGGATAGCGGTATTTTTAGGTTCGTCTTGCGAATTCGTTTCGTCGATACCCCGGACCATGCGATTCACCTTTCCGTTTTGATCGCAAGTTGTGGGGGGGTTGAATCACCGCCAGACGCTGAAAAAAGGGGTTTCTGTGATAAATCTGCTTCCTGCCCTATTTGCATGGGCAACTCTTTTACATGTACGCGTGTATTATCATGACCATCATGAGTATCTGGCCGGCCATTAATTAGCCGTCGTAGGATTCGGTGTGGGGTTTTCTCTCGACCCAGAGTTTTCAATGTCCCCAGCAATATCTTTTTTCTCGTATCCCACATTTTCCCGCATGTAGGTTTCGAACGAGGAAGCCGTATTATCAGAGGTCTCCGAGTCAAAAAATGACCGAAATCCCACAAAACGGAAGAAAGCATTGAGAGTCATTTCGAGACGATCTTCGTCTTTTTCGGGTGCGTTTTTTACTCTGGAACCTGTATTATGCGGGTTTTTCTGTTCGTTTCTCTGATTCTCCAGATTATACTTTCTTAAATGTAGGTTTTTGTTATTATTTTTATTTATTATACTAGAGAATACTGGGTCTACATAAAATCCCACATGTGGGATTTTATGGGATTCTTCATTTTCTAAGTTATCGCCAATAAAGGAATTTATCCTCTCCGTAAGTGATCCCACATCGTCAAAATGCAGGCAAACATGTCTGCTGCCAGGTTCCGCCTGCCCAATGAAATCGGTCAGGAACGCCTTCAGTAGCCCTGCGAATCTTTTAGAATCTTGCAATAGGTCTGCGATGTCCTTGGAAGGCCTCCTCCAGTACCGCGTCCCTTGCTGCCCCGTATCCGACTGAAATTCGATACCCAGTGCATTCGACAGGACATTTTTGAGTTGTGCGAGTCGAATATATTTTTCACCATCCTTCCGGATTTTTAGCCATTTGGAACTGAGCTCATTGCCAACGAAATCAGGATTGCGCCAAAGAGCAGTTTCGTTATGTCGCCTTCCAACTTGGCTATGTTGAGAGTTTCGTGTTTTTTCTCCGCCTTGGCCAAGAGAGAACCAGTTACGTCGATCCTTACTTTATAGTTCGTGGCATCACAGCCAATCGTCGGTTTGGTCTGTTTAGCAGGGAAGTCTCTTCGCCTGAACGTGTCCTGTTCAACTATATAATGGAGCTACGTTCCATTGAAGCATACAATATTGAGGACCTGGAGCGGGTTCATAATGCGCTAATCAAGGCGACGAAGGGGAAGGTTCCGTTGGGTTATGAGGTCGTTCGGCAAAATGAGAACTGGATCATTCTGGGGTCTACCGGCAAATATGATCTCTAACTGGCTTTTTAGAACAAATTCGATTAATATATGATTAAAGGCACAAAAATAGGCTCTTCTTCTTAAATATAAAAATGGATTAAACTCAGTATCATATGGACCGGATGGGATTTGAACCCATGGCCTCTTCCATGCCAAGGAAGCGATCTACCTCTGATCTACCGGCCCTTCAAACCTTAATTACAATCCGCTATAAATCTTTTTGATTTCCATAAGAATAGTATTGCCTTTAATCAATCCTTGAACCAGTGGTATTTATAGTATAGCAACAAATCATAAAGGATCTTTACACCACCTGCCACAAAGAGTAACGATGGAGGCCCAGCCTCTATAAGATAACCACCTATAGCTGGCCCAGGCCCATGCCCAAGTGTTCTTACAGTGGTAAAGACAGAGTTTGTCTTTATCCTATCCCCGGGAGGAATTATTGTATTTGTAAAGCTGTCCCTTGCCGGTACGTCCATTTGGCTAGTAGTCTGCCTCAAGTATAGAAAGAGTTCAGCTGCGTAAAGATTTGGCACAAGGGGCATAAGTATAAGGAAAAAGTTGCTTACTATGTGGGTGAAAACCATAGTCTTTATTAGGCCAATTTTTCCTGATATTTTTGAGGAGACGAGAATCGAGAGTGCAGTAAGCACATTTACTATTATGAATATGAAACCGGCTTCAGAAAGTGAGATGTGGTATACTGCCTTGAACCAGAGAGTTAGCATTGATACTGTAACGAAGCCGCCACCAAAAGCATCTATTGCAAAAAGATATGAGAGTGTATTAACGTGAGCCTTCACATTTTTTGGAAGGCGCAAATTTACTGATTCTCTCTTATAATCCGGAAGCTTTACGAATATGTATAGGATCAGCTGTAGTATTGAGAGTACCAAAAGTATCTCGAATATTTCTTGAAATGAATAACGTAAATCAAGATAAAGGAAGGCAGAAGCTATAGCTGCACTTCCATATGAACCAAAGTTGTAGACTGAAAAGGCTTCATTTTTATCCTTCTGAATAGTTTCGAAACTGCTTATGGCGAACTTCTCTATTGGCGGGTATGCTGAAAAGTCTCTGCCTGCGAGCGATATACCACCTATAAAGACTGCCACTACAAATATTACAACATTCCTAACGAAAACTAGAACGGTTAGGGCCGCTACCATAAGAACTGATAGCAACAAGACTCTGTTTTTCGCTGAAAATGGAACTCGGGAATAGAGAAGTATAAAAACTGAACCAGACACTAAACTAATAAATATTATTATACCTACATATAAAGCGGATATGTGCATACTTTGAAGATAATAAGGTGTGATAATAGCCATCATTGAGAATATGAACGACCTAGCTGCCTTGGAGATCGAGATGAGCAAACTGGCTGGCTTCATACTTGGTAAAGCAATGAAATGGTATAAGAATTGCTTACCTTCACTTCATACTTATTTTTCTTAAGCATATGCCTGAGAGCAGGCCATTTGAATCGAACTCGTCGATTCTTAAATGACGATCTATGCCGTGTCATTTAATTTTCTGTAAAGGAAAGGCAGAGAATACAGGTATCTTTCAGAGTTCCCAAAGTGTCCTCCGTTGAATTCTTCATAGTAATGATCGATGTTAGCTAAACCTAGTTTCTTATGAAGTGCCCTAGTACCTATATACAGCTTATATTCATCATTTGTTCCTACATCCAGGTAAATAGCCTTCATCTTTTTTAAAGCCCCAGAATATTTTAGTACATTCTTTGCAGGATCAAACTGAACCCATCTCTGCCATACGTCCTCTATTAGTTCTCCTGTGTCTTCATCAAACGGCAAGTCGAAGCCGTTAACATCATTCATATCAGGAGAATAAAACGCAGAGCTTCCTATAACGTTTAGAACTTTCATCTCATCATCGCTGGGCATGTGAGATGTGAGCATCTTTACGCTCTCAGATTTACCATGACGTTGGATGTATCTAAAGGCCGCTGCCATATCATCAGCGTAGAGATAAAAGAAGCAGCTGTCTCCAAAGTGGTCAGCAAAACCATCTATTATGTCTGGGTGCCTGGCGGCGAGTGTATACGAGCCGAAGCCTCCGGAGGATTTTCCGAAAAGCGCTGTATGATCCGTGCCATATTTATCCTTGAAATATGGTATTAATTCTTTGACGATGAAATCTTCGTAACTGCCGACGGCTGGTGAATTCAAGTATTGGTTCATATTATATCTTGTGGAAAAATTAGGGTTTAAGACTACAGCTTTTAAACCAGATGAGAATAATTTTTCAATTATTAATGAGAATTTGTTGTGCGTCCTTGGCCTCCAGTTTGTGCCTGCAAGCTCTATAAAAAGTGGCAGGCCGCCCTCTGCATCGTCAGGCCTGTAAACTAATATTTGCCTCTTCCAGTCATCTTTAAGGAAGTTATCTTTCAAGCACTCGCTTTCTATCTCCACGATCTCAGTTTTCATATGTTGCCTATCATTGCATTATTCTATATATTGCATTTAGTATGTCATATACATGAGGATTCTCATCTTTACAGATAGGCCCTTGGACCTTGAATGTGGCAATAGAAAGGTGATAATCAGGAAGCACACCAACATGCTTGAGATGGATGCGGATCTATCGTCACTAGACGTCCTTGAAGGGCTTGAATACAAAGAGGCTAGGATAATCGGAGATAGAGAGCCTTCATTTGCCTTTGCACCATATTCATCTAAGAATGTCGAGATCTTAAGCAGGGAGGAAAGATACTGGGAGGCCCATGAGGTCGTGGAGGATATGTGGAGATCATTAAATCACCCATCAGGCCTGCAAAAACTCATTTTGCTCTTGGCCTCGCAGATACACTGCCAGATGGGGGATTGCGCTCACGCTGAGGATCTTTTTATCCGCTACAAAGATTTTCTCGAACAAGTTGGTGTAGAACCCGTTGCAAGCACTTTTACCTATCCCATCACAATACTTTCATCGCATGTGGATCTCCTGTCCTTGATTGGTTAATTTGGATCATTGATCGCATACGTTTATTTACAATAACCATTGTAATACTACGTTAATGTCAAGATCAGCATATCTGTAATATCGTAACTGATCAATGTATGCCAGAAAATATAAGGATTATTCAAACATCAAAGCGAGGTGTCTGAAACGAAAAGAGATACATGGCTGTAATATTAGTCAAAAGGCTTTTTCCTCAGAATGAATTTGCAGGAGTATGCTCCATCAACCTGCCTATGAGTGTATTCTACGTCAAACCCAGTAGTGTTTTCAAAAAGCTTTCTTTCAAGTTCGCAAGCGTATCCATCCTTCTGCGCTATCCGAAATATAGGGCAGTTGTATTCTGTGATCTCGTAAATGCCATCTCGCACAGAATACTCAGGGAAATAACAGTCATCATACCTCAATTTTACTAGCGTAAGAAACTTCTGATCACTATCTTCTCCACTCATCTGTTTTCTATACTCGATTATCTGCTGCGAATACCGCCATTCAAGAAAATTGTCAAGAATCTTTTCGTGTCCATTCTCTGAAAGGAATGAGATTAAGTCCAATAGGATCTTTCCATCGGAGTTAGTTATTTGTGATGCTCCTATTTCCTTAATTGAGAACTTAAAATATGGCCTTCCCTGCTTTCCCTTGAAGGTCCTGCGTTCAACCACTCCAGTTGCCTCCAACTTCTCCATATGCCTTAAAACGGCCATGTTTGAAATGCCTAACTCTTTAGCAAGTTCGTCGAGTCGCTTTGGGCCATCTTTTTTTAGCAGGATAATTATCTCATTTTCAGTTGACATTTTTTATCATAGATAAAACATATTTAATAGATTTGTAGTTTATAAACTTTATAAATAAGAATATTTAATAAAAATCTGCAATTTAGAAACTTATGATTATAATAGAGAAAAAACTGCGCAGAAAAAAGATATTGATAGATGTTGCTAGGACTGATTGCAGGAGTTTTACGGGTTCTATTTCATTCTCATGCATTTTGCACTGAACTCTTTCCCCGATCCTTCATTCTTTCTAACATTGCAATCACTAAGGCTGGCATCACTAAAGAGATAAAAATGGCGGAATATCTGAGCTCAGAATATACCCAAGAACATATCATGGCTGTGAAGGAAACAAATGTGAGGACAGAGACTATGAGGTAAAGCTTGCGAAATTCAAGATCTTTATTCCTGAGAAAAAGCACTATTCCGGTAAGTGAATCCATAGAGAACTCAGCCATAAGAAATACACCTGAAAATGAAAGAAGCACAGAGAAGAAGCCTTCTATGGATCTTGAGAATATCATAAGGAAATTAACTAATTCGGCCAATGCGGATATTAGGATCAGCCCCACGTAGGGCACAAGCCTTGTTTTACTTAGGTATCCAAGATAAGACGGCAGCAGGCCCTCTCTGGACATAGCATACCAGGCCCTGCTGAGAATATAGGTCGTCAGCCATAGAGAGCTTGCAGTTGAAGCTATGACAGCTAGATCCATTACGATTGCATATTTTGGGGCCACGAACATGCCCCACGCATAAAGAGGGTCGACGCTAGATGAAAGGACCTTTATAGGGACTTCTGACTGCATCAGCGTCATAGTTACAACGTATATCGTAAAGACTAGGACGAGGCCGATTACTCCTGTCGTTCCGGGCCACCTCTCCCTGTTAACCGATTCCTCCGATGCGTACGAATCTATTTCCCATCCATCTAGAACCGTGGCTATTATGGGGAGTGAAGAAAGAAGGTTTACGTATTCATTTCTGGAGGCAATAGGCGGTATGAACCAACTGATTGACGGCCTGTTAACGACGCTGTCATGAAGAGACATAACTGCAATTACTACGAACATGGCTATAACGGATACCTCAACAGCCAAGAATAATTCTGTGAGTTTCGCGGTTGGCCTTGCCCCTAAAAGCGATGCTACAAGCGTAACAAAAACCCAGAATGTACCTAATGAGAATATTTCAACTGGGTTTGAAAGAGCCGTTTGAGGTATGGCTCCAATGCTGTAAAGCAGATCCCCGGTGTATTCACCGGCCGGAATGACGATTGGCGGAATCGACAGCAGGTATGCGAGCGTTATTATCCAAGACTGGCCGGAACCATAAACCTTTGATACTGCAATATTTCCCCAGTGGTAGGAGGCACCTGCGTTCGGGTACAGCCTGTTAAACTTCCGAAAGATAAAGGAGGAGGCAAGCCAGACAGGAAAAACCAAAATTATTGCGGAAATAGAGTGAAATCCAAGGTACATGGCTATTACACCATAGGACGCTGCTATGCTGAAGGCTGGAGCCACACTTGAGGTGGAGAGGGCGAAGAGGTCAACAAAGCCATGTACGTTAGACTTCAACGTGCCTATTTTGCTC